>JAXJSH010000071.1:0-43193 GCA_036310185.1 Lachnospiraceae bacterium
CGGAAAATACTATGTAACACGCAATGATTCCTCAATCATCGCATTTAAGATTCCATGTAAAGACTTCCATGGATTTCAGATCATGGCCAGCCACAGTGATGCTCCTGCTTTTAAGGTAAAAGAAAATCCGGAGATTGCCGCAGAACAAAGATACACAAAACTGAATGTTGAAAAATATGGCGGTATGTTATGTGCGCCCTGGTTTGACCGTCCCCTTTCCGTGGCCGGAAGAATTATGGTAAAGGATGGAAACCGCATTTTACCGAAACTGGTAGATGTGGATAAAGATCTGCTTATGATTCCAAATCTGGCAATTCATATGAATCGGGAGGCAAACGAGGGCTATAAGTATAATGCACAGGTGGACATGCTCCCGCTTCTGGGAGACGAAACTGCAAAAGGCAATTTTATGAAAATTGTAGCAGAAGCAGCCGGAGTAAATGCAGAGGATATCATCGGAAATGATTTATTCCTGTATAACCGTCAGGAGGGAACTGTCTGGGGCGCAAATAACGAATATATCTCCAGTGCAAAACTGGATGATCTGGAATGCGCCTACGCCTCTCTTCAGGGAATAATCGAAGGCGAAAATCCGGAAAATGTCTGTGTGCACTGCGTGCTGGATAATGAAGAAGTCGGAAGCGGAACCAAACAGGGCGCAGCATCCACTTTTCTGAAAGACACTTTGATGCGGATTAACCGCGCAATGGACAGAACAGAAGAGCAATACCATACGGCGCTCGCATCAGGCTTTATGATCTCGGCGGACAATGCACATGCTGTCCACCCAAATAAAGGAGAAAAATCCGACCCTACAAACCGCCCGTATCCGAACGGTGGAATTGTAATCAAATTCAGCGGCAGCCAGAAATATACAACAGATGCCGTATCGGCAGCGATTCTTCGCATGATCTGCGAAAAAGCAGAAGTACCGGTACAGGTATACCTGAATCACTCCGACATTCCGGGCGGCTCAACTTTGGGAAACATCTCAAGCACACAGGTTCCACTGAATACAGCCGATATTGGCGTTGCACAGCTTGCAATGCATTCCCCATATGAAACGGGAGGGGTCAAAGATGTCACATATCTGATTCAGATGGCCAAAACTTTCTTTGGAAGCTGTATTATTTTAAATGGGGACGACTCTTATGAAATAAGATAGCTCATATCCGTAGTTGTTTCTGCTCACATCAACACAGCAGAACAAAGTACACATATGATCCCAACCACAGCACCTGGTGTCAATCCCTCCTGATAGAGAACACAGCTGACAATTGTTGCTACTACCAGTTCAACACAGGAAATCACAGATGCATACCCTGCCGGAACATACTGCAATCCTTTTGTATAAAACAAATATGCCAATACCGTTGAAAAAAGCACCAGCCCACAAACAGCAAGCCACGCATCCCATTTTAGCTCAGCAAGGGGAATCTCATTTTTGCCAGGTGACCATACTGTTGCAATCGCTGCGGTCAGAAAAGTGTAAAACGTAATTGTCACATCGGAGTATCCCCTTTTGATTGCTATTTTTCCAAAAATACTATATAGCGCGTAACCAAGACCTGAACCCAGACCCAGAAGAAATCCCGCGGAATCGACTGACATTCCGGATGAAAAAATGCCGGATACCATTGCACATCCGAAAATTGCCAGTGCAATCGCAGCATATTGTTTTCTTTTTAATTTTTCACCCAGAAAAATTCTGGCTAAAACAGCTACAAAAACCGGCGCCGTATACAAAAGGGTTGCCGCGATCGCCAATGATGTTCTCTGCATGCTGCCAAAATAACAGAAATTAAAAAAAACCATGCTTCCAATCCCTGTTCCCAGAAAGATCCAGAAATCCTGCAGGTGAATTTTAAACCGTTCCCGACCTGAAACAAAAATATAAACAGCCAATAATACAGCAGCACATACCGACCGAATTGCCACAATCCGCATGGAACCCAATCCGGCATCATTCAATCGCCTTACAAAAATACCAATAATCCCCCACAGGCATGCTGCAAGCAAAATAGAAACTGCACCTGTTTTCATGTTTCTATCCTTCACTTTATTCCCCCATCAATCCATAAAACTCCAAAATGGAAAAAACATTTAAATATTCCATTTTCACCTTTACGTCATTTATATCCTTTCCAATAATTGCCTGAATCTTATTGATACGGTTTACCAGTGTGTTGCGGTGAATATACATGATCTGCGCTGTTTTAACCAGATTATTATTCATTTTCAGATACAGCCACAAGGTTCTGACATATTCCGAATTTTCCTTTTTATCTATCTCCTTCAATTCATACAAAACCTCATTGCAGTAATCGAGGAGTTCATCTTTTCTTTTTTGAGCAAGCAGAAAACGTAAAATACCCATTTCTTCATAAGTACAGCTCACACCGCCATCCATATTTTTCATGGCATAGCGCAGTGCCTGACGGGCCTCTTCATAAGCAGCCGGCATATGATTGATTCCAGGATACAGCTTACTGTAGCCCACAAGAATACGACTGGTGTTGCTTCGATTCTGTTCCTCAAGAAGATGATTTATCTTCTTCATCAAAAGCTTACGTTTTTCCTTATCCTCTGAAGAAAAATAGCAAATTAATGTTCCGCAGGAAAATGTACTGACATATTTTTCTCCGTATTTCTCGCACTCCATTGCAATACCCATGGAAACCAGAGAAAACCGGTTCTGTATTGTAAACAGATTATTTCTTCCGTCATCAATCATGTTTTTATCACAAAAAACTGCAACAAACGATGATTTGTCCAGATTAAATCCATAATAGGTCCCGTCCGAAATCCGCTGGTTTCCAGTCAGATAATCTTCGTGGAGCAGCTCCATAAGGAAATTTTCTGCCTGTTTATTTTGATAATTCCAAAGGAAAATAGTATTTGAAATCTCTCTCGTCACATCAATCATTCGAATATCTGACGGCATTTCAAAGACCGGTATTGCATATTGCTCTGCAAGCCGGCAAACACACGAAGGAATATGCTCCACATACTCTTCCCCCTTACAGAAGAAGATCACCGCAGACACCTTCAGCATTTCACACTCGTCCATAAGTTCGGCAAAAAAGTTCTCGCCTTTGTCCCTGTTTTTTTCCACCACAAACAGGATTTCCCCGCCATTTATCCACCCTTTCAGGGATTCTGTCTGTTTGACATATGGCCACGTAATCGGCTTCTCCAATCCATTTTGCCCGGCCACCAGCTGAATCTCATTAAACGCAGTAAGACCAAGCAGGCTTTTGCATGTCAAAGCCATACCAATACACTTCCTTCCCATAATCCAAAAGAGACAGTACCGTATTCGATACTGCCTCCTTGCATTACAGATATTATAACAAACAACGGGAAAAAAATCTATAACACACTTACCAAAATCTGCTCCGGTGCTTTTTCAAAAATTGTTTTTCCCTCACGCACATGAAGTAAAATACCAGCGCGATTACGGATTGCATCCAGCTCATTTTCTGCTTCAAGCACAATGAAGTTTGCTGCATTTCCTTCTTTCATCCGATAAGCATCCCCCAAATGGAGTGTCTTTGCTCCATTCAATGTAATGAAATCAAGTCCATTGGAGATCTGCTCGACACTCATCATATGTCCCAGGTGCAGTCCAAAATCCACCTGATTCATCAAATTGCCATTTCCCAGCGGATACCATGGATCGGAAATAGAATCCTGGGCGAAACTGACATTCAAACCATTGGCCACCAGTTCCCCGATTCGTGTAAGCCCCCTCCTCTTTGGATAGGAATCATATCTTCCCTGCAGATAGCAGTTTTCTGTTGGACAGGAGACAAAATTTAATTTTGCTTTCTGGAACTTGCTCATCATTTTAAACGCATAAGCATTGTTATAAGACCCCATTGCGCAGGTATGACTTGCTGTCACACGATCATACAGACCGGAAAAATATGCTTCCGATGCGACCACTTCCACAAACCTTGACTGTTCGTCATCTGTCTCATCACAATGAATGTCCACCAAAGTATCATATTTCTCAGCCAATTCGAAGGCCTTCTTAACGGATTCCACTCCCTGTTCCCGTGTAAATTCGAAATGTGGGATTCCGCCGACAACATCAGCCCCCATCCTGACCGCTTCTTCTACCAGCTCATCTCCGCCCGGAAAAGCATAATATCCTTCCTGGGGAAATGCGATCAACTGAATCGTTGCCACATCCCGCAGTTCTTCTTTTAACTCGAGCATTGCTTTAAATGCAGTCAAATTGGGATCTGTTACATCCACATGTGTGCGGATATACTGCACACCATATTTAATCTGATTTTTCACAGCTTCTCTCGCACGATTTTTAATCACATCTTTGGTCAAAACTGCCTTTGATTCGGACCATTTATCGATGGCCTCAAATAAAGTCCCGCTTGCTGTTTCTTCCTTCGGAATTGATGCTGTATAGACATAATCCAAATGAATGTGCGATTCCACATAAGGTTCACTTACCAGTTTTCCTTTTAAATCAACACACAATTCTTCCGGATATCCTGTCCCTGCATTTTTTTCGATCTTTTTATACTTTCCATTTTCTACTACAATATCACAAAGGCCTTTTCCATGACGTAATTTTGCATTTTTATATACTTTTACCATATGATTTTCCAACCTTTTGTCAATTTAGCTTATTTTATTTCTGGAGCGTGCTTCCACAATTTCTTTTATAATATAAGTTCCCAGTGTCAGAATCACGAGGAATGTTGCCGCAACCGCAATTGTAGGGTCAATTGTGGTACGCAGATTTTCCCACATTACCATCGTGAGTGTCTTTGTATTCGCTCCTGATACAAAAATTGTTACTACTACCTCATCCAGTGATGTTACAAATGCAAACAACACAGATGCTGTAAGGGAAGATTTTACCGTGGGCAGTGTCACCTCAAAAAAGTTTTGAGCGGCGATGCACCCATGCTCATTGCTGCAAGCTCAAGATTTTCATTTACATTTGACAATCCTGAGGTCATGGTGATAAACACCATCGGAATGGCTAACAGCGTATGTGCAAGGATCAATCCCGGTATTGAATTCGTAAGTCCAGCTTTTGAAAACGTGGTGTACAATGCAACACCGATAATGATAACCGGAACTACCATAGGTGCAATCATCAGTGACATAAAAACGGATTTTCCTTTAAACTCCAGTTTCTGCATTGCAACTGCAGCCATCGTTCCAATTGTGGTTGCAAGAACGGCTGTTACGATTGCAATCAGAAGGCTTCGCTCCAGACCAACGATCCATTCACTGTTTTCAAAAAACCTTTCATACCATTTCGTACTGTATTCCGGAATCGGAAATGTAAAATAGTTTAAGCCTGTAAACGACTGAGGAATGATTATAAGTGCCGGTAAAATAATCAAAATCAATATGATACAAACGATAAAAGTTAACATACTCCTCACCTGCCTTATTTTTTCGGAATGAAGATATTTCCAACAAATTTAAATGCTGTTCCAATGATAACAAAAACGATCAGAAGAAGTTCTATGGACAATGCGCAGGCAATACCCCAGTTGAAATTATTCATATTTGTTTCAATTAAGTTTGACACCATCATATTATCAGCGCCGCCCAACAGCGCAGGAGCAATGTAAAAGCCTAACGCCAATACAAATACCATCAAAGATCCGGATACAATTCCCTGTACCGAAAGCGGAAAGAAAACATCAAAGAAATTTCTCACCGGGTGCGCACCCATGCCTTCTGCAGCCCTTGTCAGATTCTCATCAATTCCCTCCATTTTTGCCTGAAGACTCAAAAACATATTTGGAAGCAAAATGTGTGTCAGACTGATGACAACTGCGGCCGTTGTATACAAAATGGCAAGAGGCTCATCAATGATTCCCAACCCCATTAAGATTTTATTGATGATTCCATCTTTTGCCAAAATAATCTGCCATGCAAAAATACGAACCAGCATACTGATCCAGTAAGGAATTAACACACCGCCTGTGACAACGCGTTTCACCCAGGTTTTTTTTGCCCTGACGGATAAATATGCCATCGGATATGCCAACAGCAGGGTAGTCAGCGTCACAATCACACCGATTTTTAAGGTTTCGAACATAACATTGCGATACAGCGGTTCTGTTAATACCTTCTGAAAATATTCCAGCGTAAATCCGTCTTTTCCCATAACGCTCTTCTGGAAAATATTTATCATTGCGATTCCCATTGTAAGAACAACGTATAGAACCGGCAGAATTAAAATAGTCCATTTTAACCCTTTTATATCACATATTCTCTGGGAAAATGGCTTTTTGCCATTTTTCCCAAGTGTATATACTTTTGCGGATGCCTCTGTACTCATACTTCTCATCCCTTTCTATTCCAATGTGAGCGGTTACTCCTGTAACCATTCATTAAAACGCTCCTCTACCTCACTTAAGTTTTCTGCCCAGTATGTATTATCAAGATACATCTCGTTCTCCAGCTGCTCTTCTGTCTGCCCCAGACGCTCCTGAAGTTCTTCATCCATCAAATCTACTGCATCCGGATTCGTGGAACCGTAAGGAATCAGTTTGGAAAATTCATACTGCTGCTCTGCCTGGCTCACAAATTCAATGAATTTCATCGCATTTTCTTTGTTAGGTGCATCTTTTGGAACTACCCAGCCTGCCGCAATACGGATGGCACCATTATATGTCATATCAACCGGTGACCCCTCATCGGCGGCTGTTAAAATTCTTCCTGACCATGCCAGTGCATAATCAGCTTCGCCTGTTGACAGCATCTGTGCCGGCTGTGCACCTTTTGTCCACCATACAATATCATCTTTGATGGTATCCAGTTTTGCAAATGCTCTGTCCAGATCCAACGGATAAAGTTCATCCATCGGCACGCCATCTGCCAGAAGAGCTGCCTCTAAAACGGTAACCGGATACTGCCACATTGCTCTTGTTCCAGGGAAATTCTCTGTATCAAAAAATTCTTCCCAGTTGGAAGGAGCTGTCTCTTCCGTATATTTGTCCGAATTCCATGCAATAATGGAAGAATAGATTTCTGCACCCATTACATATTCCAGCTGAACCTCTTCATCAATTTTTGTCGTAATCACATCATAATCCATCGGTTCAAGATATCCTTCTTCCCCTGCATATACACCCCAATATGCATCACAGTTCATAACATCCCATTCTGTAGTTCCATTTTCCACCATAGAAATCAGTTTCGCATAGTCAGAAGGCGTCACAACGGTAACATCTATATCATACTCTTCTTCAAATTTGCTGACATTTGCCTCCAATCGGGCGTCCGTATTGGTTCCGCCCCAGTCAACAAACACCAGACTTCCGCCGGATGCTTCCTCCTCTGAAGAACCACAACCGGAAAGCATTCCCGCCAACATGGAAAGACATAACATAACTGATACAATTTTTTTCTTCATAATTTTTTCCTCCTCTGGTCCTCTTACTCATATAAAATGGTGATATCTTCACGATTACAATAAAAATGTAATTCGTTCATTCCTTTTTCCTTTAAGTTCCTGAATTCTTTTACAGAAAGCGTCATATTTAGGACTTTTTTCTTCGCGCGGGCTTTTATTTTCACACTGTCACCAACGTATACGCTTTCTTCTATGACTGCATAAAACTCGTTTTCATATGACTTCCCATCCTCAGCAAGATAAATACTTTCCGGACGGATTGCAATATGGGCTTTCTTTACATCTTTTTTTATTTGTGCTGTTGGTTCATAGAACGAAAATGGCTTATCTGATATATTTGTTTCTGCCGTAATTAATGTCTGTGCACCTTCTTCTTTATACTGAATCTCACAAATTCTTGCGATATTCGTTGTTCCCATAAATTCTGCAACAAATCGATTCCGCGGATGTTCGTAAATTTCTTCGGGCGCTGCAAACTGCTGAATTTTTCCCTGACTCATAATACAAATCTTATCTGACATGGAAAACGCTTCTTCCTGATCATGGGTAACGCTGATCGTTGTCATTCCAAGTTCTTTTGTAATACGCTTGATTTCAAACTGCATATCATGACGCAGATTCTTATCAAGGGCGCCCAGCGGTTCGTCCAAAAGTAAAAGCGGCGGATTATAAACAATCGCCCTTGCTAAAGCAACTCGCTGCTGCTGGCCGCCGGAAAGCTGTTTTGGATAACGCTTTTCCATCCCTGTCAGCTTTACCATCTCGATCATGCGGCTTACCTGTTTCTTGATTTCGTCCTTCGGAACTTTTCTCAGTTTCAGCGGATAGGCAATATTTTCTGAAACAGTCATGTGGGGAAACAACGCATAATTCTGAAACAGCATTCCTATATTTCTTTCATAAGATTTTCTTCCGGCCACATCTTCATTATTAATAAGGATCAGGCCATCACTGCTTTTTTCGAAACCGGCGATTACTTTTAATAAGGTAGTTTTGCCTGATCCGGAAGAACCAAGAATCGTAATAAACTCCCCCGCCTCACATTCAAGACTGACATTATCTAATGCCTGGAACGTTCCATAAAATTTGGATACATTCATAATTTTTAACTTTTGTCCAATGCCCATCTTCATCACTCCTCATCTGTATATTCATAAGGCAGATACCGTTTCTGCCGCTTCTGAAACTACAAAAGGCGCTGCATCCGTTTTCCCGGAATACAACGCCTTTGTTGTGTTTGATGTGTTAGACACATTATAGTTTTTTTCGCGTTTTTGTGTCAACGTACGCGCTACCCATTTTAAACCGCTCATTTTTGTATCCTGTGCATATTGTGCGATGGTTTGCAGATAATTTATACTTATTAAAAAGAAAGTCAATGGTGACACACATCCACCATTGGCTTTTTTCTTTATATAAAGGAGGAATTCATTATGTCAGTATTTATGAACGATATGACCTGGAAGGAATTTCAGGCAAAAGAAGACAGGCCTCTCATTATCCCCGTCGGCTCTACCGAGCAGCATGCGCTTCATCTTCCGCTCTGTGTAGACAGCAAGATTGCAGAAGGCATCTCCGCACTGCTCGCAGAAAAAGCAGACTGCGTGGTCGCTCCTACGCTTTCTTATGGATATAAGTCAAAACCTTTAAGCGGCGGCGGTCCCCTTTTTCCAGGCACAATTGATTTGAATGGCACTACACTGATGAGCCTTATGGAAGATCTTTTGGAAGAATTTATCCGGGATGGCCGGAAAAAGATTTTTGTTATGAATGCTCATTTTGAAAATGAGGCATTTATTATAGAAAGTATTGACAATGTTTCCCGCCGACATCCGGAAGTCACTATCATAGAAAGTAACTGGTGGGATGTTCTTGGACAGGATGTGATTGACGAAGTATTTTCAGAAGTACCTTTTCCAGGATGGGCTTTTGAACATGCTGCCGTTACAGAAACCTCACTTATGATGTATCTGGCTCCAGAACTGGTCCACGAAGAATTAATGTCTGATGATAAAGGTGCTGAACCTCTTCCCTATTTCAAATATCCGATCATAAAGGGAATTGTTCCGGAATCCGGTAATCTCGCTCCTGCAAAATCCTCTTCCCGTGAAAAAGGAAAAAGAATTGCAGATGCCGCCATTGATGCATTTATAGAGATTATGAAAAAAGAATTTTACTAGGGGGAATTTCTATGGAAGAAAAAAATTATGTTATCACCATTGCAAGACAGTTTGGCAGCCTCGGCCGCAAGATTGGAAAACGATTGGCATCGGAATTGGATATTAACTATTATGACCGTGATCTGATTGAAAAAGCAACCGAACAAATGAACGGCAGCATTGGTGAGCTTAGCAAATACGATGAATCAATCGGCGGAAAGCTCTCCAAAATGCTTTATCCGCTGGGGCTGGGACAGGCAAACACCCATAAAAAGATTTATGAATTTCAGAAAAGTATGATCAAAAATATTGCAAGCCATGAATCCTGCGTCATTATTGGCCGATGCTCCGACTACATTTTAAAAGATCATCCGAATGCCATTCATATTTTCATTCATGCACCCTATGAAAAACGCCTGGAGAATTCGGTAAAACAGCTTGGTCTAGACCCTGTATATGCAGAAAAAATGATTCGCGATGTTGACAGAGCACGGGAAATTTACCATAAGTTCTATACTGGGGAAGATTTTGACACGATCGCAAACAGAAATATCTGCATTGACAGCAGTCTGATGTCTATTGATGATACGGTAAAATGCTTAAAACAGATCGTAGAAATCCATTTCGGACTTTCATAAATAACATACCCAAACCCGGACTCTGGCGCGGGCCCGGGTTTTCTCAATATTTTTAAGGAGGATTCTCTATGACATTTAAAAATGCATCGCTGGAAGACTTTGATATGGCATTCCATTACATTGAACAATTATGGAGTTACAATACATACGAACGTTCTCAGATTTTTCCAATCTATCAGGAAGTACTTTATAATCCGGCATGTTTTGCATTTTTCCTCATTGACGATGGGGAATACAAAGGATTTTGCCATGGTGACTATTTTAACACTTTCTGGATGTCCGGACTAACCTGCTATATTTCCAGTCTCATTACCAATGAAAAAGATCGCGGAAAAGGTTATGGGCGGATGCTTGTGGATCACGCCAAAGACCTTGCAAAAGAAAATGGATGCAAAGCTTTGATTCTTGATTCTGGACTGCCCAGAAAAAATGCCCATGTGTTCTATGAAGCATACGGATTTGAGAAAAGTTGTTATGGTTTCGAGCTAATTCTCTAAATTCCAGAGTTTTAACTGCAACCGTACCATAGAGCTTACAAGGGAATCAAACATGAATCCCGGTTTTTTCAATCTCTACAACCGGATAATTCCCGCTCTGATTTATATTTTATCACATGGAATCTTTTACTTCCTTATGGAAAACCTTTAGATTATAAATCCCCAAAATGAAATTTTAAATTTCCCCCGGGGATGCGGTGGAATTTAAAATTTCATTTTTCGATATACACAAATTCGCTAAGAATTCATTGTTTAAATGTTTGCTATACTATATAATTGGTAAGATACCAGGGTCAAAAGATTACATGTTTCATGCCTGCATGAAAAAATGTGACTTTGAGACCCGCAAAACATGATAAAGCAGCCCGAATAGGGCGGATTTCAAATGTTTTTAGGATTACGAAAGCATAAAATGCGGAGTAATCCGTAGGTATCAAGGGTTCAAAATACCTTTTGACCCCCAACATCCTGGTAATATAGACTGGAACATGAAGATTCAAGATAAGAAAACAGTTAAAATGAATGGAACAAAATTAACAGCAATTTGAAAAAAGAAGAACAATCTGTTAGAAATATGGTGTGACAAATTTAGTAGGAGAAATGAAAATGTTTGAAAATGTTGATTTATCTGATTTTTGGTCTGATGACAAATTAGCCGAAGAATATTTGTCAGAGCCGGTGACGGACGAGATGATTCAGGAACTGGAAGAATACCTGGGATATAAACTTCCGGCTTCTTACATATTTTTGATGAAGCGGCATAATGGTGGAGAACCCAAAAGGCAATACTGTGCAGATATTTGTGGAACCGGTATATATGAAATAGAAGGAATCTATGGAATAGGGAAAACAAAAGCGTCTTCTCTTGGCGGATGGTTTGGGACAAAGCATTGGGTCGATGAATGGGGCTATCCAGACATAGGTATTGCAATTTGTGATTGCCCCTCCGCTGGGCATGATATGATTTTCCTTGATTATAGAGCATGCGGCAAGGACGGAGAGCCACAGGTCGTTCATATTGACCAGGAGGGAGATTATGAGATTACTGTTTTAGCTTCCAACTTTGAGGAGTTTATTTCTAAATTGTCCTATGAAGAGGAAATCGATCTGGAAGGAATACGGGAAAAACAGAACGTATTAAAACAAACATACGAGAAAGCAAGATGCATAGATGTAGATGATAATTTACATAAAATCATAGTAAAAGAATATTTGAAATGTGAATACGTGATTCCTATTTCCCTGTTAATCTTCCTTTTTATATGCATCGATGTATGGCAGGTAATACATAACTCCAATGCAGCGGTACAGGTAATCTGCGCATTAACAGGAATATTCCTGATGATTTTTATGGGCTACAGAATAACAGATTTGAGCAAATTAGGGAAAAGAACGTATAAATGCAGTATTCAGGAAGTAGAAAAAATCTGGAATACTTCCGGAAGTATCAAGTGTAAGGTTGTCGGCATCAAAGCAGAATGTGAAGTGTTCCATAGAGATTATCAAGATATTAAAGCTGGTGATCCGGTCATAATGGTACAGATTGAACAGACAAATTATGTGCTGAATGGTAATGTTCCGGGCAAGAAAGACAAATAGTATTTTGCATGGCATGTTATAGCCAAAACAAGACAAATAAATACACTTACTAATAGGGGCGATTATTTCGCCCCTGTATTTTTAATTCGTGGTCCTGAATGCTCTTGGTACATATAAATTCGGCATTTACCACATACAATGCCGTTTACAAAAGAGCCACATAGAATCTCAGAATCAACCGGTTTAAACAATGTGCTCTCATTTTTCCCAACAATACACTTCCGATGAACATTCAAAACCAATTCTATAATAAAACTCCTGATCCGAAAGAACAATTACCCGTTTTGCCCCTAAATTTTTTGCCCGTTTGCAAGCTTCATAAATTACTGCTTTTGCGAGGCCCCGGTTTCTATGCCGTGGTATTGTCACAACAGGTTCCACATATGCTGAATCACCTTCTGTATACCACAATCCACAATGTGCACAATATTCACCTTTCGCTATTGCGAAAATTTTTAAATCTGTATTTTCATTAGGCGTAAGTGCCAAAACCTCATCATCCCACTTATCCGGGATATCCTCATGATCAAATCCTTTATGTATTACCAATTGATATTGCCAATTATCTGCCTCAAAACCTTGCGGACTAATCACGTACTCATCAGAAATTCTGTATTCTAAATCCCTGTTCAGATCCAACTCTAACACACTGACATCTTTACACTTTTTTTCAAACTGTCTTTCGTGCAGTGCCTCACAAACCACTTCATCCTTCGAATTCACTTTAATAACAACTCTGCTGTCTTCATTTTCAAGAACGGTATCAATCATTTTGTTAAGCAGCTCTTTGTCTGAACTTGTATGAATTAAATATACCCTGTCACTATAACATGTATCATATGTAATCATACCTGCAATTTCATCGTTCTCATTTTTAAACATAGTTATGCTGGTCAGCTTATCTTTGTCCAACATAGAATGTATATGCATCCATTCAAAACGTCCCCAGTGAAAATGCTCATTATATTCTAACTTTTCTGCTTTCAAAAGGAATTTGTATATATCCTGATATTGTTCATTAAATCTTTCACAATTCTTATATTTTTCTATTCTGTATCCCATTCTACACCTCTCAATAAATACTCTGAACTGGTAAATCCTGCTTTCTGAATTGCTTTAATTCTTTCAACTGCATATCTTCTGAAACCCGTAAACATAATTCAATTGTTCCAATTACACTTGATATTGATTTATCAACAACAGAAAGTCTGACAAACCAGCCATTTTCATACGCTAAATTCGAAAAATCAAGAGTTTCTGTCATTCTTTCCTTTGCAGCATAGTAAAAATTATCTCCGTCACAATTATCACTGTCAAAAAATGGCAAAGCATTTTTGTCACTATAAATTTTTAATAAATCATCACAATCTTCATTTTTAACCAATCTTAATAAAAATTTCTCATTATATTAATCCTCGCACACCTTCCGGATAAAACGCTCTTCAATATCCAAAACCTCTTTTGTCCAAAATTCCCTGCCTCCATGATGTGCACCAATCACCTGATAAAATACCGCATCTTTTTTTGCAGCTGTCAGTGCCTCATACAATTGACAACTTTGTCCAAATGGTACTAATTCATCATTTGTTCCATGAAACATCAAAATAGGCGGAAGTTCTCTATCTTCCTGCACATAATTAGCAATTGTGGCAGGCCGTACCAGTTCCGGATGCTCCAATACTGGTTTTCCTCCAATTTCACATCCTTCCGGACTATCCGGTGTACGATGGTCCTGAGAAGAAGGTTCCTCATTCATAGTTGCAAAATTTACAGGTCCATATAAGTCAATTACACCCTTTACGATTGGCTTATTGCTTCTTCTGTCTGTTTCTTCCAGTTCTTCAATTCCATAAGAAAATGCTACGATCACAGCTGTATGTCCACCGGAAGAATCTCCCATTAAAACGATTTTTTCCGGATGAATTCCATACTCACTTGCATGCTTTTTCATAAAATCCACTCCGGCTTTCGCATCCAGTGCCTGTGCCGGAAAAACTGCACATTCTGATCCACGATATTCCAATGCAGCAACCACGAATCCTTTTTGTGCCAGATAACTTAATTGCGGTACTCTTTCTTTGACATTTTGTTCGTGAAAAGCCGATCCAGGAATAAATACGATACATGGAATATCCCCTGGCGCATCAATAGGACCAATGATCTGCAGGCGCAGGATTCTCCCGTTTCTTTCCTGATAAGGTTCATCCTCTTTATAATAAATTTCATAATTATCAAGCCTGGGCTGCATGGGTATCATCCCATCTGCTGTTACCGTACTCATGGGAAAATCCTCTCTGCTTACGTTTAATGGCTCCATTCCATTTGCTCCTTCCGCATATAAAATCTATTTAACAGGCAATCCGTGCTTCACAATGATCCATATTGCTTACCGCATCAAAATACTTATTTGATTGCTATTACTACAGAAAATTTCTGATGTGAATAAACGCATTCTGCAAATCTGAAATGACATTTTTCAACATATTCATTTCTTTACAACATAAATATATCTTGCCATTTTTTCTTTAAATTGCTCAAGTGATTCAGAGACACTCTCTGTTTGTCCGATCAGCATATCAAACCAGTTCTTATATCCTTCTGCCTCAAATTCAGCTTGATGCATTATTGCAGAAGTCCGCTTTTTCTTAAGCAGATCATATGTCTGTTCAGTTATATCTGTCACTTCATAATGCATTCCATTTTTCTCTATGGCCTTTGCCAATACAGTTGTAAATGCACTCTCGGTCTTTGGCATAACCTCTCCCTCTTGATATCCGATAAAAAATATACCATCTTTTTTTAGCCATTTTTTTACCTGTGCAGCAAAAGCAGCCATATCTTTTGCAAAATATGTACATCTTCTCTTTTGGGTATATATTGCAAAATCATATCAATCTGCTTTATATCACTAAAACCATCTTGCGAAAAATCCTCGCCAAATGCATCTTTACAAAATGCACGGAAAGCATTTGATTTTTTTGCCATTGTATAAAAATCTTCATAAGCTTCGTAAAATAATAATTCTTTTTTACTCATATAAAAAACTCTCCATGCGCCCTTATTTTATAATCCAAAATTTACGCTTCCACACTTTTTGCGCAGACCTCTTTATAATGTTGTCTATGTATTCCAATATGCCCGATTCCCAGTATGGCTGCTGCAATAAGCATGATAACATTATTACCATATACTCCCAACAGCGCAAATGCCATTACCGGTAAGGTTGCTCCGGCAAGGGGCACTCCCGCAAAATCAGAATAAAAATCTTCCATCCTTTTCTCACTTTTAAAATATCTAATCCAATAAAGTTCATATGCAAACATAAGAACAAACGCAAAAACCAGATATCCAATACGAGCCGGAACAATGACCCCATAGTCAACCTTATAAATCAACAAATTAAAATCTTTAAATATCAATGAAACAACTGTTGCGAGCGCTTCACCAATTCTTTCAAAAATAAGCAGCAGCCTGTTTTCATTTTTTGCATAAATCTGGTAATCTTTCGGTTGATGCTTCGTCCATAGCATATTTGGTATAAATAACATCAGCAAAAAGATTAATCCTATATAGGAAAATCCAAAACAATATGATTTTTGTGAGACAAGCTCTGTATACACATTGACGCAACTTATAATATCACCATAATGTTCTTTCAATGCCCCCGCCATTATGTTCGGATCTTCTAATTCAATATGTGCAGAACCATATATTCCCATAATCTTCTCATGACCTGTGCCATCATACGCCCGTATAAAATTGGCCACCATTTTTTCTTCACGCCAATCCCAATCTATCGGATCCTGTTTTTGATACCATTCTCTGCCCTGCTCTATATTTTCCATGGCAATGTCATATTGCTCAGATTCTTCCATATGATTCTCTTCAAGATATGCGATATATCTTATACCGGTTGTATCGTAACAATGTCCCACGTCAGTCCCATAAAAAACAGTTTCCGGACATTCCTCTTTTATTCTCCTGAAAAAGTCCAGATACTCCGGTACATGAGACTGCGTATTTTCTATATCATCATATATCTGAAGCAGGATATCATCGTTATCCTCCTGCATCCATATATTTAAAAATTCTGCAGTATAGTATGGCAATTCCAAAAACAGGTCGCGCATATTTTCATTTTCGTAGCATTCTTTCCATGCAGAAAACTCAATATCATAAAAGGCCTCTGAACCATGCGTTTCTCCATAAAGCAGAATTGCTGCATTGTTTTCCGGCTCATAAGAACCTGGTGTATCAAACCGGACATATATACTTATTCCAATGAATATAACAACTAAAATACTTAATGCAATTATATTTTTCCTTTTCTTCATTTTGCCCTCTCAAAATAAGATTCCATTAATTCTTACAGCTGTCCTCTCTCACTAAAAAAATGATTAGAAACATTGCCGCTGCAACAGTCTGCCTATTTCGGCACACCGTACAGCAGGAAGTAAATAATCATGGAGATAATATCCACTGCGACCAGGATTCCTGCGGCAATACCGGCGATTTTTAAACCTTTTTTTGCTTTCTTTTTGTTTTCAGATGTCAGAACTTTTTCTTCCAGTATCTGTGCAACTTCCGATTTTTTTTGCACATTTTCCGCTGGCTGCGGACTTTTTCCCGACACCAGCTCATCCAGCGATATTCCAAACAGGTCACTGAGCGCAATCAGCTTTTCCATATCCGGTGTAGAATCTCCAACTTCCCATTTTGAAATTGTCTGACGGGAAACATTGACCCGATTCGCCAGTTCCTCCTGAGATAACCCTTTCTGTTTTCTTAATTCATACAATCGATTATTAAAATCCATAGTTTCCTCCGTATTTATACATGATCCTATGCCAAATATAACTTCTGACACCTAAATCGCCTGTCAACGCAGCTTAACAAACCTGTTAACCCCGATCGCCAATTTCAAAATGCGTATATATTTTATTGATTTTCACCGGCAAATCTGCCTTTGTTATATTTTATAATAAGAACCAGCGCAATTGCCAGTACCAATGTGGTAATTATACTTGCCTCGACTCCATATATGCCGCCATTCAAAATGCTGGAACCATTTACCTGAAAACAGAGCAAACCGGAAACACTGCTCTCACTTCCGCTCAGAGTAAGACCAAACACACCATACAGCAGAAAATTCCATACACTATGCAGGCCGCATGCAATCCAGATATTGGAGCGGCGTAAAATTAGCAGTGACAAAATAAACGATACCAGATACGTATTGATGATTCCAATAACTGCATATGGAAAATCAGCTTCCACAAGTGTAAAAATATGCGGATATACAAATGCCGTAGAGCTAAAGAAGATTGCCGCCGGAACAGATACCTTTTTTAACAGGGACGGCATTAAAAAACCACGGCATAACACTTCTTCCGCTGAACTCTGAACGATCAGACCGCCAAACAGCGCAATTAAAAATCTGTAATCCACATTCTGTCCGATTCCCTGATAAGAAATGGCATCGGTCATACAGGTTGCTCCCATAATAACTGCCAGCATGATCACTGCGATCACCGCACCCGATATATAATCCCAGATGCGTTTATTAAATCCCATTGATTTCAGAGTACGTTTTTCAACAAATTTACAATATAATGCGGCGCCGATAAAGAAAAGTGCAAACCCATAATACTGCAGCAGCATCATGATATTATCGCTGGGCATATCGCCATGCAGCGCATCATACCCCAGAAGTGAGAGACCCCCCAGTATAACAACCTCGCCGCCTACAAGACCTATGATATAGTACAGCAAAAGAAAAGCCAGCATTTTTTTCAGTACATATTCTGCTGCCGGCATATCTTCCGAGTGTGTAAAAGGATTGATCCTTTTTAAATGTGTTCCTGCCTGTTTCAATATTTGTTTCATTTCAAAATCCCCCTTGGTGAAATTATTTTTTGTAGCCTTATTATATAAATTCCGGCTCTGATTTTTCCACCAACGAGGCCTTGCAAGTTGTCAACGGGCCTTGACAATCCTGTTAAAACTCATTGCAATGCCCGAAAATACCGGTTTTTTTGAAGTTTTTGCCATCAAAGGTTGGCATCAATAAATTCTACGTAATTTTTTCTCCATACGTCTTGTGAATGCTCTGCATACCATTCAAACGACTCCCGCAGACCTTCTTCCAGATTCTTCGTTTCCGGCAGCAATGCTTTTTGCCGTGTCACATCCAACGCGTATTCATAATCATAAAAGCTGAAATAATCTCTTTGATTTTCATGATTGTATACATGGACCGTTTCAAACGGTCTGCCCGCCGCCTTGTAACACAATGCTGCAAATGTATTGATATCCACCGATTCTTCATTTCCCACATTAAAGATATGCTCTTCCGGATGTGTTTCCAGAATTTTTTCAATCATTCTGCACAGATCTTCCACATGGAAAAACTGAAGTTTCATGGAACCATCGTTTGGAATGTAGAATTTTCTGTTTTTCAATGCACATTCAAAAACAAATGGCTCACGATAAACATTCTGCATAGGACCATATAAATATGGCGGCCTTAAAATATAAGCATTCGGAAAATGAGACTGCAGACAGCGTTCCGCTTCTATTTTATCCGTGCCGTATTTCCCCCAGACAGAATTTGGTCCAATCGCCTGCGTTTCGCAAAACGGCTGCTGGTTTGTTTCCGGATAAACGGCAGAAGAACTGATAAATATGTAGTCTTTTACCTCATTCAATTCACTGACCAGATTTTCAATATCATGCCCGTTATAAGCGCACACATCAATGACAACATCAAAATGGTAATTCTTCAGCACGCCATTTAATTGATTTCTGTCCGCCTCGATCAGAGTAACGCCTTCAACCTGTGCCCGGGTATTACGATTCAACACGTATACCTCATTCTCCTTTTTGAAATAATTCGCAACAAATTTGCTGACAAAAACAGTTCCGCCTGTGACCAGTATTTTACGCATGATTGTCCCCTCTCCGTTTCTTTTTCGTGGATTTTAACAAAAAGTTTCCATCCTGTTTGTTCATATCTTTTTGATATTTTTCTTTGATATCTCTTGTTGATATCTCTTTTAAGACTAAAATCATCACATCTCCTATTATATAGCCTGCGTTTCCATAAATGGTTTTAAATTTATTCAGATTTATATTGATTATTTCGGAAATTTATCTGTTTATTTAATTTTTCTGTTTCCCATAGTTTTGTTGTGATGACTTAATTTTGCATCAAAAAGGAATGGGATTCTTTATATTGGGGCTTTTTTGAAAGTTGTTTATAAACAATAAAGTATTTCTATGACTGTGTGGACAAAACTGGGGAATTCAAAAAGAAAAAGATATAGAAACCAGCGACATAATATTTTATAATATTCTTATTCAGAAAATTGTGATTCGTAACGATCAATCTATGAAAATTGACAGGAGGATAGCATTATGAACGAAGTAATCAAGACAATTAAAGAAAGAAGAAGTATCCGCAAATATAAACCGGATATGATCCCCAGGGAAGCTATTGATCAGATCATCGAGGCCGGTCTGTACGCTGCAAGCGGAATGAACAGGCAGGCTGTTGTCACAATAGCGGTTACAAATAAAGAGTTAAGAGACAGGCTTTCTGCTGTGAATGCAAAAATTGCCGGTATGCCGGAAGGTACTGATCCATTTTACGGTGCTCCGGTCGTGCTGATTGTTCTTGGTGACAAGAGCATGCCTACCTATGTATATGATGGCAGCCTGGTTATGGGAAACATGATGCTTGCCGCACATTCTCTTGGATTGGGCAGCCGCTGGATTCACAGGGCAAAGGAAGAATTTCAGACCGAGGAATACAAAAAACTGCTTGAAGATCTTGGTATTCAGGGGGAATATGAAGGCATCGGACACTGTATCGTTGGTTATGCTGACGGTGAAATACCATCGGCTTCCGAGCGTAAAGAGAACCGTGTATTTTTCGTAGATTGATAAGTTCTGTGATGATATGGCCTGCACTTATCCATATAAAAAGAACATGCATGGCAGAATGTGACCTTCCATTTCGATAAATATGCCAATCAATAAAATAACGAGGAATCGGCGGCCGAAATCTGACCGCCGATAAAAAATCAAAAAAATTTGCACGCTTTACTTGACATCATCCACTGCGGAAATACAGGCATCCAATATCACCAAACAAAACTTCTTGTCCATGAATGACAGTAGCGCCTTGTGCATGGAGTACACGCAAAGAACATTGGTGCTGGGGCAAGCGAGGTTATCCTTCACAATCCGGGCAGCCTCACGATCCGCATTGATAATCATAATGTTTTTCTTCATCGCATCCTCCTTCCTGCTATGATGCTTCTGGACAACTTTTCCCAAAGCAGCTATCACCAGTATTGATTATTTCTCGATGAAATAACTCCTTGTGATACCTTCCCGTGTGAAATTGTTTTTCTCATAGTAGTGCTGCGCTCTGTAATTATCCAATGCCGTATCGGTATCTAGCCGGTTCGTTCCTTTATCGTATAGCCACTTTTTCAGCGCAGTCATACACTTGGAGCCAACACCTTGATTTTGCACTTCATCATTCACATAGATCCATCTTAAAAATGCGGTTCCTTGTGTCTCTAGATAATGCACTTCACAACCACCGATATGCTTCTGATTGAGACAAAAATCGAAAGTCTGCTGATTGCCAGATGTTAGGTCATGTGCAACTATTTCAATTTCCGAAAGATTATTGCCCTGTACATCAGCGGAATAATACACATTTTCATGTTCGATAACAAATCCATATTGATGCAGCAGTTCTTTGATCCAAGTGTAATTCTCAAAGAGCTTACCATGACGGGCAAAGCAACTCATTCCAAAGTAATGGAAGAACGCATACACTTTCTTGGCAGATTCAAATTTATACAGAGCTTCTTGAAGAAGTAACTTACCAGCATCCTCACACCCTTCATCAAAATACAGGGATCGTATGATGGGATATGACACATCCATGGAAATTTCTCCGCAGTCATCAAAACCAAAGGCTGTATTTCCGTACTGAATAAATCCTACAAGCGTATCACCATCATAGGCCGCTTTCTCGTGTAGTTCCTTGAACAGCAGTCTGCCTTCTCCGTCAATATCCTTTTCAAAGGATTCTTTCCAGCTTTCAAAATTCGCTGGAAAGAAGTAGGGAGCGGACAATCGTAATTGATAATCATATACCCGTTTCAGACTCGTAATATCAGTTACTTTCAACATAATTCTTATTCTCCTACATTTCTTTCAGATCTTCCATTCTGTCAATCAGCCAACGGGTCATCTGTATGTTTTTGCTGCAAAGCTCATTGTACTTTTCGTATGTTGCAAACGATGCCACGCACACAAATTGATTGGCAAGAATAACATAGGGAATGGCTTTGTATTCTTCCTGCGATAATTCCATGACGCTGTCATATCCATAGATGATATTCCGGTACACCTCCAGCCATTTATCATCGTTTCGGCCGAAGCTCTCCGACAGCACCGCCGTTGCTGCATAGCAAGGGTCATAAATCCGTACATTCCGCTCTGAAAGATCAAAGTCAATGAACCCCCACAGATCGTCGGAATAAATAATATTCCCCGGATTGGGGTCACGATGGATCATCTGCCGGGGCAGTTTACTATACAGAGAGCCGAAGTCACTAAGGAACTGGTTGCAGAACGATTCGTCCAGGCCAAGAACTTTCTTTGACTCGGGCAGCGCCCAATCCCTTACGTTTTCCAAAAGATTGACTTCATGGGTACAATCCTGGTACTTGCTAAGCACTAAATGAAGCTGGCCTATCATTTCACCCACAAAGCGTGCATTGCATACATAGTCCCCGCCGTAAAAATCAGCAGGTTCCTTTTGTTTGCCCGGAAGCCGTCTGGTTACATAATAGTAAAGGTCTCCATCCTGCACAAATTCCTGTCCATTGGGGGTAAGTACCGGGACAGCAGAAAGCAAGCCAACGTTTTCGACAGTTTTTGATGCCGCAACGTGTTTTTTCAGTTTATCGAGGTCAGCAGTATACTTCAGTACGTAGCTGTCACCAACATAGCAAGCGCTTTCGTTCTTTCTTCCGGTGCCATCATAGTAAATGTCCATAATAGCTTCATTTTCCAGATTCCAGAATTTCAGTATCTGAACAGCTTTCTTATGTGTCACAAATAAATGTTCCTCCTTCGTTAGATCAATCCTGTATGGACACTTGGCCCGACAGGAGCATAAATATTCGGAGGGTGTACAAGCAAATTCCCGACAAAATGCCTTGTAGAAGCCAGCATAAGTATCAAATCCGTATTGCAACGCCGCATCAATTTTTGTTCTGCCTTGAGATATACTGTAAATTCCATGAAGCAATCTGCGGCGTAAAATATACTGTTTTACAGTCATACCAATGACAGCGTGAAATATCCGATAAAAATGAAACACAGAAAAACCAGCCTGCTTTGCCAGTTCCTCCGCCGTAATATTTGCTTGTAAATTATCTTCGATATAATCTATAATCCGCTGCACTATTGCTCTGTTATCCATTGGCACCCTCCTTTCCCCGTATTTGTAGCTACATAGCAAATAATAACATGCATCAAAGTAAAAAACATTTCCGATTTTGCGGTTTCATGCGAAAAGTTCCAGAGACACACGTTTTATTGTCCTGTTGGGCGGCGCTGATGCTCACGATTTTGTTGTAGTGAAAATACTGATTAGCGATTACCCGAATAGGGCGAATTTCGAATGTTTTTCGGATTACGAGAGCATAAAATGCGGAGTAATCCGTAGGTATCAAGGGGTTAAAATACCTTTTGACCCCAACATCTTTATAAGAAATTCTGCGTTTTATTCTTGCACAGACAGTCGTGTTTGTATTATAGTTTTCTTAGCAGGGATAACCTGTTGTTTTTGCAACATTCCACAACTTTTTGATATTACTTTAACGAGGTGATAAAAAATGGAACCAGTTCTTCATTTATTTCAGGGAATTCAGCCAGACGAGATTGCCCGCATGATGGTTTGTTTTCAGGCAGTGGAAAAACGCTACCTTCCGGGCGAATATATATGCTCTTATGGTGAAAACAATACACAGATTGGAATTGTTATGGAGGGAAGTGTCCAGATCCTGCGCACCCATGAGGACGGGCGCCAGACCATTCTGGAACATCTGGAGCCGGGAGGTGTGTTTGGCGAAGCCCTGTCCTTCATTTCTCAGGCCGCCTGTACCCTTCAGGTATACAGCATGGAAAAAACAAAAATCATGTACATTGAATATGCCCACCTGATCAAGCACTGCACCAACGCCTGCAGTTTTCACAGTCTGATGGTAAACAATGCCCTTCAGATGATTTCCCAGAAAGCCGTACAGCTCAGTGAACGTCTGGAAGTACTGAGTCAGCGCACGACCCGTGAGAAACTGATGTGCTATTTTGCCATTCAGGCTGCACACAATCATTCCGCATCTTTTACACTTCCTTTTTCATTGAGCACGCTGGCCGATTATCTCTCGGTGGACCGCAGCGCCATGATGCGCGAAATCAAAAAAATGAAAGACGAAAAACTAATTCAGACGGATCGCCAGAAAATTGTTCTGCTGGATCATACTCTGTAATTTTAGCGGAATGGACTTCCGGATAAGAAAAACCGGAATCCATTCCGCTTTTTCTTCATATATTAGCAATAAATGCAATCCCGGGGTTTTTATGAAAAAAAGATATATCATTCCCCTCACCATGTTCTTTTCACTGATGCTGATTCTTTCCATCAGCTACAACAAACGTATTGCCAACCGGGTCATCGCCACCAGCAGTACGGTGGGCAGCCGCGAACTCCCCATTTACTGCGTGCAGACTGACAAACCGCAGATAGCAATTTCCTTCGATGCCGCATGGGGAAATGAGGACACACAGAAAATTCTGGATATTCTGGCTAAACATGAGGTAAAAGCCACCTTTTTCATGACCGGCGGCTGGGTGGAATCTTATCCCGATGATGTAAAAGCCATACAGGCAGCCGGACACGATCTGGGAAATCACAGTGAAAATCATAAAAATATGAGTCAGCTGTCCGATGACGAAAAAACGACGGAACTGATGACCGTACATAATAAAGTAAAAGAACTGACCGGGTATGATATGTTTTTGTTCCGACCGCCTTATGGCGATTACGATAACGCGGTGGTTCTAAACGCAAAGGAGAATGGCTATTACACAATTCAGTGGGATGTTGACAGTCTGGATTGGAAAGATTACGGCGTCGATGCTATCATTGATACGGTCTGCAACCACAAGCATCTTGGAAACGGCTCTATCATTCTCTGTCACAACGGCGCCAAATACACGGCCGAGGCACTGGACACACTGATTACCAATCTGAAAAATCAGGGCTATGAATTTGTGCCAATCTCGGAACTGATTCTGAAAGACAATTACCATATGGACCATGAGGGACGGCAAATTCCGGATTAAATCCGCAATCACTGCCGCACGAATAAAAAGTATTCTGTAAAACATTATAAAAAAGCAGTTCCGGGAAATATCTTTTGATCAATTCCCGGAACTGCCAATTTTTTCTTTTTATGCAGCTTTTTCATCTTCAAAAAAAACTTTATGCCAAACCAGAAATGCAAATACCGTCCAGATTTTACGGCTGTTGTCCTTATGTCCTGCTTTGTGCTCATCCAGAAGGGCAACCAGTTTTTCCGTATGGAAAAACTCTTTTGCCGCATCACTTGTGAACATGGCTTTTACTTCACTGTACCAGGGATCTTCTTTTAACCAGACACGGATCGGCACCGGGAAGCCCAGTTTCTTACGGTCTGCGTTGTCCTGGGGCAGACAGCGTTCGCTGGCTTTGCGGAACAGATATTTTGTCTGATGATCTCTGACTTTTGCACTGGTGGGCAGACATCTGGCCAGTTCAAATACATCCCGATCCAGGAACGGAACACGCAGTTCCAGAGAATGAGCCATACTCATCTTATCTGCTTTCTGTAAAATGTCACCCGGCAGCCAGTAGTTCAGATCCACATACTGCATTTTGTTCATATCTTCCAGTTTTGACACCTTTTTGTACGTCGGTTTCAGAAGCTCGAAGGTTGATTTTGCCGGTGTTTTGTTCACCAGAATTTCTTTTCTCTCTTTGTCGCTGAAAATGCGGGCATTTCCGATGAAACGCTCTTCCACATCTTTTGAGGCACGGATGATATAGTTTTTACCTTTTACATCCGGCAGTTTTTCAGCCACTTTTGCCAGGGCTCTGCGCAGCCCTTTCGGCAGCCAGCTCAGATATTTCAGATCATGGGGCTCCAGATAAATGTTATATCCGCCGAACAGCTCATCGGAGCCTTCTCCGGAAGTTACTACTTTTACATGCTTTGCAGCTTCCTGTGCTACAAAATACAGGGCGATACCGGCCGCGTCACCGCTTGGCTCATCCAGATGATACATAACTTTCGGAATGGACTCCCAGTATTCTTCCTTACTGATGATTTTCGTATAATGTTCCAGTCCCAGCTTTTCCGCCAGCTCACGGGCATAGCTGATCTCACTGTATTTGTTTTTATCATCCAGAAAACCTACGGTAAATGCCTTGTTTCCGGTAAATTTTGCCGCAATATAACTGGAATCCACGCCGCCGGAAAGGAATGCACCAACTTCCACATCAGCGATCATATGACGTTTTACCGATTTTTCCATGGTCTTGTCAATGCGGTCGATGATTTCTTCGTCGGTTCCCATGTTCTTCGGTGTCAGCATCGGGTCAAAATAGCGCTGGATGTTTACGTTTCCATTTTCCCAGGTCAGGAAATGACCCGGCATCAGGCGGTACACGCCTTTGAAAAAAGTTTCCTGAAGAGGTGAGTACTGGAAGGAAAGGTACTGTTCCAGAACTTCCTGATTTACTTCTTTTTTAAAGCCCGGATATTCCAGCAGACATTTGATTTCAGATGCAAATACAAATACACCGTCTACAATTGTATAGAAAAAGGGTTTGATACCGAAAAAGTCTCTTGCCGCAAAGAATTTTTTATTGTTATCATCCCAGATACCAAATCCGAACATACCCCGGATCTTGTACACCAGATCGGTTCCCCAGGATTCATATCCGTGAAGCAGCGTCTCAGAGTCAGAGTGGTTTGCAAAGGTATGTCCTAACTCCTTTAACTCTTTTCTCAGTTTTTTATAGTTATAGATTTCCCCGTTAAACACAAGGGTAAGCTTACCGTCCTCGTTATTCATAGGCTGTGTGCCATCTGCCAGGTCGATGATACTCAGTCTGACAAATCCAAGGGCCGAATCGTCGGTAATATGAACTCCCTCTGAGTCCGGTCCGCGGTGCTTCATGGCACGCATCATGGATCTTAAGATGGCCTCTTTGTTCTCTTTTGTCTCATTACTTCCTAAAAATCCACAAATTCCACACATAGTTTTTCTCCAATGTTTTTCGATCGGTTAACAGTTCCTTCAATATATTAAGCAAAAAGCTTCTGTCTATACTGACAATGCTATTTTACACTTTTCATGGAAAATGTCAAATAGCACCTCCGGAATATAAAAAAAAATACAATTTTTTCATACTACGAAATCAGCCCTTTTTTGTAACAGAAGACCGCCAGCTGTGTCCGATCCCTTAATTCCAGTTTGTCCAGAATCTGACTTAAATAATTACGAACCGTACCTTCACTTAAAAATAATTTTTCCGCGATCTCACGATTGCTCAGTCCTTCACCGACCGCCACGATAATATCAACTTCTCTCTGACTGATTCCATATTCTTCGCATGAGAATTTTTCTTTTTTATCCAGAAGATTCGGCAGTTTCTGCATAACTTCATGCCCGAACACGGTCTGCCCTTTCCGCACCGCATGCAGCGCCGGGCAGATACTCTCATAATCCTGTTTTAAAAGATATCCCTTTGCGCCGATCTTCAGCGCACGGACAATATATTCGTCATCGGAAAAAGTGGTTAAAAGAAGAATTTTTGCCTGCGGATGACGGCCCAGAATTTCCTGGGACGCGGTCAGACCATCCATTTCTTTCATGCGGATATCCATCAAAAGCACATCCGGATTATGTTTTTCGTACAGATCGATGGCTTCCAGGCCGTTTGCGCCGACTGCTGCCACTTCTATGTCCGGCTGGGTCTCCAGTATGATTTTCAGGGACTGGGAAACCAGAAAATCATCGTCTACAATTACTATCTTCATATTTTTTCCTCTATTCCTTTCAAAATCTTTGGTTTCAGAAAGCAAGTATCTTCTGCCATTTTGTGAAGGGTATCTCCTGAATCCTTACCTGTCTTTTCAGTTCTCCATAATTTCATTCCCCACTCTCACGGGGAACCGTAATAAATATGCGGAACCCTTTTTCCCGCATAACCTGAAAATTCCCGTTTAACAGACGCACGCGCTCCTGCATATTTTTCAGCCCGATGCCGGATGTGTCCGGTATTGTGTCTTTTTCATCATAAAAGCCCCTTCCTGCAGTTCCGTTATCTTCTATGATCAGCTGATACATAGCCGGATGAGACCGTGCCGTGATCGTCACCTGTGTTGCACGGCTGTGTTTGCGCACATTTACCAGTGCCTCTTTTACAATGGCGATAAAACAATACTTCACATTCTGCGGAATCCATGCCCCCATATCATAAGTCATACTTACCGGACAAAATTCAAATTCCTGGATCAGGCTTTGCAGCACATCTTCCAGATTCATGGACTCGTCATGCAGATCATGTACACTTTCACGAATGCTGGTCATGGCCGCGGACAGAGAATCCTCCAGCTGTTTGAGGGGCATTTTCATGGTTTCTTCCTTATTAATTGTTTTTAACGCACCCACCATGATCAGTGCGCGGGATAAAACATGCCCCACATTATCATGAATCTCTCTGGCAATCCGGTTTCTTTCTTTTAAAACAGCGGAATACGTCTCCGCATCCTGTTTCTCTATCAGATTTCTGTTTTTCTCCGCCAGCCAGAGCTCCTTTTCCACCGAATCATCCTGCAGTTTTCTGGACTCTTCCAGCAGTCTCTGATATTCTTTTGTTTTTTTGCAAAACCAGACAGATATTGCAGCGCCAAGCAATACCAAAAAGCATTCCAGCGGCTTATACAATTTCATATTCTGGGCAATAGGAATCAGCCAGAGCACAAGCGACCATTCACAGCCGATCCGAAGCAGACCGTAAATGATAAGCGGCAAAAAGAAAATCATTGGAACATAAAAGCAGGCTATGACCGCCGTCACAACACTGACCATCCATCCCACCATTTTTCCTTCCCACAAAAAGCAGGCACTGGCCGCAATAACTCCGATCAATAGAGCAATGATCGCTTCTGTCTCATTTTCCGTAGTAAACATTGCTGCCATCCCATATAAAATAAGCAAAATCTGATCCAATAATCCCCCCATTGCGTTTTCCTTTCTGATAATGCGTCATTTTTGTTTTGCAACTATTATATCATTTTTCACCAGATAAAAAAGATGACATTTGTCATATTGCAGACATGACGAACCTCACTACCCCTTTTTTCAGATTCTGCTATACTAAACCTATCTTGAAAAACAAGGCCGGCAAAAAAACACTGCTCCGCACGGCCATCCACATAACAAAAACAGGAGGAACACTCATATGGTAAAAATCGAAAATCTGGTGAAACGCTACGGTGATCTGGTCGCACTGGATCACTTAAACCTGGAGATTAAGGACGGTGAAATCTTCGGTCTGCTCGGTCCAAACGGTTCCGGCAAAACAACCGCAATCAACTGTCTGCTTTCGCTTTTAAAATACGACCGCGGAACAATTGAGATCATGGGAAAGGAAATGCGGCCGGACTGCTACGACATCAAGCGTGAGATCGGTGTCGTTATGCAGAACGTAGCGGTATTCGAACAGATGACTGTGGAAGAAAACATCCATTATTTCTGCGGACTCTACGTGCCAGACAAAAAGAAATGCAGGGAACTGACGGAAGAGGCAATTCGTTTTGTAGGTCTGGAAGATTTCCGCAAGACCAAACCGGCAAAACTTTCCGGCGGTCTTCTTCGCCGACTGAATATCGCCTGCGGCATCGCCCATAAACCAAAACTGATCATTATGGATGAACCTACCGTGGCCGTTGACCCCCAGAGCCGAAACAAGATTCTGGAGGGAATCGAAGAGCTGAATCGTCAGGGGTCTACGATCATCTATACCTCACATTATATGGAGGAAGTGGAGCAGATCTGTACCCGCATTGCCATTCTGGATCACGGCCGCTGTCTGGCACTGGGCACAAAGGAAGAGCTGAAGAGCATGGTAAAAAGTGACCATCCGGAAGAACTGACATTGAATGACGTTTTCCTTGCCATTACCGGAAAAGAATTGCGCGACTGATCGAACGGGCCGCCACATTTAACAACTGCACTGCAACTTTTTATGAATAAGGAGATATTATGTTACATTTACTTCGATACAGCATTCTCAGTACAATGCGTGACCGAACTGTCATGTTCTGGTCACTGCTGTTTCCCATTATCCTTGGATTTTTCTTCAGCATCGGTTTCGGCGGTGCCAATGATTCAGAAATCATGAATGCGATTCCCACTGGTATCGTAAACGTGGATTCTTCTCAGGAAGCAGAAGGATTCTCCGATTTTCTGGAACAAATGGAAGGCGATACCCTGACACTGACTGCATATGATTCTGAGGCTGACGCAAAAGAAGCTTTGGAGAAAAAGGAAATCTCCGGCTACTTTTTAAATGGTTCCGAACGTACCCTGATCGTAAACGGAACCAGCCTGAATGAAAGTATTCTCACTCAGATCATGCATACTTACACACAAAACGAATCGATGATCCTGGATATTGTCCGGGAGCATCCGGAAAAAATAGAAGATGCACTTGCCGCACTGAATGAGTATACAGCCTTTACGGAGGAAACTTCTCTCGGCGGCCAGTCTCTGGACAGTTTTATTACCTACTTTTTCGCATTGGTGGGTATGGCATGTCTTTACGGCTGTTTTCTGGGACTTCAGAAAGCCACCGCACTGCAGGCTTACAACTCCGCGCTTGGAGCCCGACGCTGCGTAACACCGACACATAAATTAAAACTGATTTTTACAGACTGGCTGGCAATTGTCATTCTTCATTACATCAACCTGCTGATCCTGCTGCTCTTCATTCAGTTTGTTTTCAAAATGGATCTGGGCAACCGTTACGGTATGATTCTTCTGATCACACTTATGGGTGATATCATCGGAGTGTCCTTTGGATTTTTGATCGGCTGCGCTATTAAGGCAAAGGAAGGCGTAAAAGTGGGCATTATGCTGGGTGTCAGTATGGTATTTTCCTTTGCAGCCGGATTGATGTTCGCCGATATAAAAAATGTTATTGAAAAGTATGTTCCGATTCTCAATCGGCTTAACCCGGCCGCACTTATTTCAGATGCATTTTACTGCGTCTCCATTTACGATGACCCGAAACGACTGACTTCCTGTCTGGTCATTCTTGGTATCATGAGTGCAGCACTTGTATTTATCAGCTTTTTCATCACAAGGAGAGAACGATATGACAGTATTTAAAGGTTATCTCAAAGTCATCAAAAAAACCTTGCCCATTATCCTTATGTATTTTGGCATTTTTCTTGGAATCTATCTGATGATTGCTCTGACAGAGTCCGCATCACCTGTAACAGATTTTTCTGCCACCCGTTTGTCTGTAGCTGTCATTGACCGTGACGGCGGCGAAGCTGCGAAAGGATTAACCGAATACATCGGTCTTCAGCATGATCTGGTTGATTTGCCGGATGACAAAAACACGTTACAGAAAGAACTGTTTTACCGAAACGTTGACTACATCGTTTATATTCCGGAAAACTTTGAACAGGTTTGTCTGGTTGATAAAGAGCCGCTTGAAATTGTTAAGGTTCCGGATTCCTACACCGGTTTTTACGTAGATCAGTGTATTGATCAGTATATGAATCAGATCGGGGTTTATCAATCTGCCGGTTACACACTGACTGAATCTATTGATAAAACACTTGCCACACTCGATACAGAAGCGGATGTACAGATTCTGGACGCGGAATCTGCTTCCATCCCGGAATATTATTATCTGTTCCGTTTTCTTCCGTATCTGATGATTGCAATTATGTGTTACGGAGTCAGCACTGTTATGGTAACTTTCCGCCAGCGCGATATGCGCATGCGTATGTCATGCGCTCCCATATCCACAACTTCACAGAACATTCAGGCAGTGCTTGCATTTTTGCTGCTGGGTATCTGTTATCTGATCATTTGTCTGGGACTTGCATTTATTTTTAACGGAAAGGAATTGTTAAATGCATCGCATTTGATTTATTATATCATCAACGCTGCCCTGTGTATGGGACTTAGTCTTGCTCTGGCATTTTTCATCGGAATGATTGCTAAGAATGCTTCTGTTATTACAAGCATCACCAATGTATTGTCACTGGGATTATGTTTCCTGGGCGGAGTTTTTGTACCGCTTGATTTCTTAAGTGAAAGCATAACGAAAGTATCCCAGCTTCTTCCGGTCTACTGGTATGAGGAGATTCTGCTAATACTTGTTCAGTTTCCTGAACTTTCGGCTGCAAATCAGGCCAGCATAAACCGTGGTTTGCTGATTCAGCTTCTCTATATTGCTGCTCTGTTCTGTATCGGACTTGTAATTGGCAGGGTAAAATCTCAGGATACGGCGAATGTATAAATTTTTAAGATAACATAGATACGCAAATATTTGAGCCGTCCTAACCGGGCGGCTCAGATTTGGGACAACGTCCCAGGCTAAATAGGCAGACAGAAATCCTGTTTTTACTGCATTTAGCTGCTTTTCTATAATTGAGTTCGGAAACACTCCTGCCATAAGCGGGCAATCGGCAGCCCAACCACATTATTATAATCCCCGTGGATTTCTTTGATAAATCTGGCACTGATGCCCTGAATAGCGTAAGCGCCGGCTTTATCTCTGCACTCTCCGGCTGCAATATACGCCAAGATTTCTTTTTCCGAAACCGAATACATGGTCACATCTGTTTTCTCCGAAAATTCTGTAACTCCTGTTTCTGTCAGATCTTCCTGATTTTCAAATAAGGTCATGACGCAAACACCGGTATATACCTGATGCGTATTTCCCTGCAGGCTTGTAAGCATCTGCTTTGCATGTGCTTCATCCGCGGGCTTGCCATAAATCTTTTTCTGGTACACAACGATAGTATCCGCCCCGATTACTTTTACCGGATGAACTCCATATCCACTTTTTCCGGCATGATACTCTTTCATTATCCGATTACTGACCTCTGCAGCCTTCTGATGGGCCAACTCTTTTACCACCTCTTCCGGGTCAGTCTTTGTTATGATTTCTTCGCCCCGGGACGGAATGATATCAAAATCCAGCCCCAGAAGCTCAAGTAATTCTTTCCGCCTTGGAGAGGCGGAAGCTAACACGATCTGTTTCATATTCACTTCCTCAACATCTGTAATTTATTTTTCATAAGGCATACCCTACACCAAAACACTAACATATTAAAACGATATACAATATCATTTACAGCTTACTTGTCATAAAGCATACCATCCGGTTACACCGTAATATATGAACATTTTACAGCTTTATGTTCTTAAATGCATCTGCAAACGCATTATTCAGCGGCGCCTCCGCCTCTTTCTTCTGCTTCTTCATATAATTCTGCACATCCCGTTTGCTGACGCCGGCGCCCTCTTTCTGACGGCGTTCCTGGAACTTACTCAAACGCTCTTTGTGCCCGCATACACAGATAAACGTGGCATCGTCTCCCTTTCCGATCATCTCCATTTTCTTATGGCAGACCGGACATCGGGCATTCGTCACTCTGGATACCGTCTCCCGGTAACCGCACTCTCTGTCCTGACAAACCAGCATTTTCGCATTCTTTCCATTGACTGCCAGAAGACGTTTCCCGCACTGTGGACATATCTTGTTTGTCAGATTGTCATGTCGGAAAGTACCTTCTCCTGTCTTGATCTGCTGCAAAATCTCTTCCGTATAAGTTCGGATATCACCCATGAATTTTCCGCTTTTCAGCTGGCCCTTTGCAATTTGGGAAAGACGCATCTCCCAGTCTGCAGTCAGTTCCGGCTTTTTCAGATCTTCGGGCACCAGTTCCAGCAGCTGTTTTGCCTTGGATGTAATATGAATCTCATTTCCCCGTTTTTCAATCATAAAGCTGGAAAACAGCTTCTCTATAATATCCGCACGGGTGGCAACTGTACCAAGTCCACCGGTCTCGCCAAGTGTTTTTACCATCTGTTTGTCTCTGGATTCCATGTATTTTACCGGATTTTCCATTGCAGACAATAATGCAGCTTCGGTAAAACGGGCCGGCGGCTTTGTTTTTCCTTCTGTGCGGCGAAGAGTTATATCCCGGAAAGTCTGTCCTTTTTGCATGGAAGGCAGTGTCTGCTTTTTCAGTTCCATGCTGTCGCTCTCCTCCTCGTCCATGGGTTCTTCGTAGACACTTTTCCATCCGTTATCCACAATCACATTGCCCTTTGCAAAGAATTGTTCACCGGAAATCTCCGCTGTCAACGTGGTTTCTTCATAAATGCACGGCGGATAGAGCACCGAAAGAAAACGACGCACCACCAGATCGTAAATTCGCTTTTCTTCATTTGTCATATGTGTAAAATTGGGGGACTCCTCCGTGGGAATGATGGCATGGTGGTCACTGACTTTCCCATCATTGACAAAAGAGAGTTTTCCTTCGAATTTCATTGCCATCAGCGGACCGATCATTTTCTTATACACGCCCACAGAGCAGGCCCGCAGACGATCTTTCAGGGTTCCAACCACATCCGCCGTCAGATAGCGGGAATCGGTACGGGGGTAGGTCAGTACCTTATGATTTTCGTATAATCGCTGCATAATATTCAAAGTCTCTTTTGCCGAATATCCAAATCGTTTGTTTGCATCTCGCTGAAGTTCGGTCAAATCATAAAGAAGGGGTGCCCAGGACTTTTTCGCTTTTTTCTCCACCTGAACCAGAGCCATGGGCTGACCTTTACACTTTTTCATCAGTTCAGCAGTACGTTCCTCTGAAAAAGTCCGGTAACTGCCGCTTTTTCTATCTTTCCATGTAAAAGTTACCCCGTCTGCAAAGGCGGTCATTCCATAATAAGTCTCCGGTTTAAACGAACGGATTTCTTCTTCCCTTTTTGCGATCATTGCAAGTGTCGGTGTCTGCACTCTTCCGCAGGAAAGCTGCGCATTGTATTTACAGGTCAGCGCTCTTGTGGCATTTAAGCCCACCAGCCAGTCCGCCTCCGCTCTGGACACGGCTGCATAATACAGGTTGTCATATTCTCTGGCATCTTTCAGATTGGAAAATCCATCGCGGATAGCTTTATCTGTCACAGATGAGATCCATAATCGTTTGCACGGTTTCTGGCATTTTGCCTTTTTCAGAATCCAGCGGGCCACCAGTTCACCTTCGCGCCCTGCATCTGTGGCGATTACGATATCTGCCACATCATTTCGATAAAGCTGCGCTTTTACCGCATTATACTGCTTTGCGGTCTGGCGGATCACCTCGATATCCAGACGCTCCGGCATCATGGGCAGATCTTCCATTTTCCATTCTTTGTATTTTTTATCATAGTGTTCCGGTGCTGCCAGCTCGATCAGATGGCCCAGCCCCCAGGTCACAATATATCGATTTCCTTCGATTCCACCATTGATATTCTTTTTGCATCCCAGAACCCGGGCAATATCACGGCCAACCGAAGGTTTTTCTGCAATTACAAGAGTTTTGCTCATAAAAACCTCCCGATCTAAAAGTTATCTTCGGCTAGTATAACATAGGTCAAAAAATTTTACTAACAAAAACCTTTGACTTAATTTCAAAAAATTGTTATACTTTAGTTCATCGCGTAGCCGGAAGGTGTAAATCCAGATTATGGATTTACACCTTTTTTTGTGCAGTTCTACACTCGGCACAGTTCATTATGCGAAATACAGGTTATGGCAGCTTTCCTTAAAAAGTCTCCTATTAATGCAAGGAGGTTAACATGAAAGAAGAAGTAACAATGAACAAATTAGGAACAATGAAAGTGAACAGGCTTATGCTGTCCATGGGTATCCCCATGATTCTCTCCATGATGCTCCAGGCGCTGTATAACATTGTTGACAGTGCATTTGTTTCCAACATGCCCGGTAACGGAGAAATGGCTCTGAATGCACTCACACTGGCATTTCCCGTTCAAATGCTGATGGTGGCAATCGGAATCGGCACCGGTGTGGGCACCAACGCGCTTCTGTCCAAAAGTATCGGACAGGGCAACTATGAAAAAGCAAGTAAAGTAGCCGGCAACTCTATGTTTTTAGGTATCGTAATTTACCTTCTGTTTCTTTTATTCGGACTGTTTGGGGCCGATGCCTATGCAGCTACCCAGACCACAAATCCGGAAATCAAAGAAATGGTGGTCACTTACCTGAGAATCTGCTGTAATGCTTCTATGGGTATTGTATTCTTTTCTATTTTTGAAAAGCTGCTGCAGGCCACAGGACATTCTGCCTATTCCACAATCGCTCAGATCACAGGTGCAGTTGTCAACGTAATCCTTGACCCGATTCTTATTTATGGATGGTTCGGACTTCCGGCCATGGGGGTAAGCGGTGCCGCTTATGCCACAGTGATCGGTCAGATTGCCTCTGCCTTGCTGGGACTCATTTTCCATCTGAAGCAGAACAGAGAAATCTCAAATGGTCTACAATACATGAAACCGGATTTCAGCATCATCAAATCCATTTATTCTATTGGACTTCCGGCCATAATCGCACAGGCACTGATATCCATCATGACTTATGGAATGAATATCATTCTTGGCGGAATCAGCGAATCAGCCGTTACCGCCTATGGTCTGTATTATAAAATACAGCAGTTTATTCTCTTCGCCGCTTTTGGCCTGCGTGATGCCATCACGCCTATTGTATCCTTCAACCACGGAATGCGAAGCAGACAAAGAGTAAAAGAAGGCATCAAATATGGTCTGATCTATACTGTTATTATCATGCTGATCGGCCTGCTTATTATTGAAGTTTTTGCAGTACCGTTCTCTGCTCTGTTCGGTCTGTCCGGCGAAACACAGAACATTTGCATCAGCGCTATGCGAATCATCTCTTTAAGTTTTATTTTTGCCGGAATCAACATTGCATATCAGGGAATTTTCCAGGCATTAAATGCCGGACTGGAATCACTGATCATTTCAATATTAAGACAGTTTTTATTCGTACTGCCCGTTGCCTATGGATTTTCACTTCTTGCACGTCAGTCAAATGGCATGTTATGGACCGTCTGGTTCACATTTATCCTTGCAGAAGGTTTATCCTGCGCCATTGCAACCCTTTTTATGAAAAAAATAAACCGCAGCGTAATAGCGGAATTGGAGCAATCATATGAAAAAAGTCATTACCATCAGCAGAGAATTTGGCAGCGGCGGACGTTTTATCGGTGAATCTCTGGCAAAAGAACTGGGATTTGCCTTTTATGACAAAGAAATCATTGAACACGTGGCAGAGAAAACCGGACTGTCCGCAAAATATATTGCTGAACGGGGCGAATATGCTCCGAAAAACAATATTTTTTCCTATTCGTTCATCAGCAGGGATGCACAGGGCAGTTCCATTGATGACTATATTTATCAGGCGCAGCAGGATATCATCTGCCATATTGCCGAAAAAGGAAACTGCGTCATTGTAGGTAGATGTGCGGACTATATTCTGCGAAACAGAAATGATGTTCTGAATGTATTTATTCACGGTGAGGAACCGGAAAAATGCAGACGAATCATGAAACTCTATGAAAAAACAGAAAAAGAAGCTCTGGCTCTGATGAAAGATACGGACAAAAAAAGAAGCATCAATTATGCCTACTATACTGAACAGAAATGGGGCAATACCAAAAACTATGCCTTATGCCTGAACAGCAGCATTCTTGGTTATGATAATTCCATAAAGATCATAAAAGAAGCGCTCGTCTAATTACATACAAAGCCATTTTCGATAATTCCAAAACACCCAACAGAAAAACTGCTGTGTCGAAGCGTCCATTCAGAAGGACCCGCTTCGATACAGCAGTTTTTATATCTGTGTTATTAACAATCAATGACTATGCCCTGGAAGCCCTTCAGGGTAATATCCTTTCCATTCCATTCCACATCTGCATAGTTGTTGATCAGAATATTTTTCGGAACCTCATTCAGTGTCAGGGTCACCGGCTCAGTCTGATAGTTCGCCAGAACAAGCAGCTTTTTCTCATCTGTCACCCGATAAAAAGCAAACACGTTGTCCAGACTCTCAAACACCGGTTCCAGCTTTCCGTATACCACAACATCTTCATACTCCGGATTTTTTCTCAACCGGATCAGTTCCTGATAAAAAGAAAATACAGAATCCGCACGGCCCACCTGATCAGCCGCATTAATCTCTTTATGATTCTCATTGATCACAAGCCACGGTGTTCCTGTTGTGAATCCGGCTTTTTCCGTTGCATCCCAGTGGAAGGGTGTTCTTGCATTATCACGGCTGCGGTAATTCACGGCAGCCAGAGCCTGTTCTTTGGAACATCCGGCTTCCAGTGCAACATGGTACTCATCGATTGTGTTCAGATCATCAATCTCTGATATGTCTTTGAACTTATTATTTTCCATACCAAGTTCCTGCCCCTGATAAATGAAGGGAAGGCCTTTTTTCATGAACATGAGCATACCCAGCATTTTTTTGCCTTCCACCGTTCTTCCTTCTTCCGGAAGGTAGCGGCATACACCGCGGGGCTCATCATGATTCTCAATAATATTTGCCAGATAACCGATTCCCTCGGTCTGTTTCTGGCTGGCAAAAATCGTATCCCGATACAGCTTCGGACTGATTCCCTGCAGGTCATACCAGCCCTTTTCACCTCCGCCCAGAAGTTCCGTAGAAAAATCGAAAATACTGGAGAAGCAGCCCTCATCGCCAATATATTTTTCCAGTTCTTCCGGTCTGTAATTAAAAAGTTCCGCAATACTGAATGCATCGTGTTTTGCAAAAGTCTCCCGATTCATTTCATCAAGGAAATCCGTCACTCCAACCGCATGTTCCAGCATCTTGTATCCCGCACACAGACCATCCTCACGGTCTGCCGGATAATCAGAAAAAGTCAGATCCTTTTTAATGTTGATGATGGCATCAATACGGAAACCGCCAAGTCCTCTGTCCAGCCACCAGTTTATCATTTTGTAAATTTCTTCCCGAACCTTCGGATTTTCCCAGTTCAGATCCGGCTGTTCTTTGGCAAACATATGCAGATAGTATTTATTTTCTGTTCCCGGAACTTTTTCCCACGCACTTCCGCCGAAATAAGAACGCCAGTTGCACGGCGGCTCTCCATTTTCTTTTCCCTCACGGATGTAAAAATATTCGCCGTAAGGGCCGTCCGGATCTGCCATGGCTTTTTTGAACCACTCATGCTGATCGGAACAGTGATTTACAACCAGATCCATCAAAACAGATATGTTTCTCTTTTTTGCCTCAGCCAGAAGTTCATCCATATCATCCATATTTCCAAACAGGGGATCAATGTTATAATAATCGGAAATGTCATAGCCCTGATCCACAAATGGAGAACAGTATACCGGTGAAATCCATACAATATCCACGCCAAGCTCTTTCAGATAATCCAGTTTGCTGATAATACCGCGAAGATCACCGATTCCGTCACCATTGCTGTCGCAAAAACTCTTCGGGTAGATCTGATATGCAACTTTGTTATGCCACCACTGTTTTTTCATAGAAAAATACCTCCTGAATATAATATACGTCCTGTTGACAACCTTGTCTTTACATACAGCATACTCCCGGGAGGCACTCTTTTCTTTCTTTATTTTGATTTTAATTTACGTTATTTTGACATTTTTATTTGTTTTCGATACTCAGACGGGGTATATCCTTCCTTCTTTTTGAACATATTGATAAAATTGCCCATGTGGTTAAAACCGCAGTCCATGGCTATATTCATGATACTTTCATCACTGGAAGCCAGGGCATCTTTTGCCTTCTCCACACGGTACTCATTCAGATATTCCACCGGTGTCTTTCCAATCATTTTTTTAAAAAAGCGGCAAAAATACTGTTCATTCATGCCCACCAGATCCGCCATATCGCGGATTCTGATTTTCTGCCCATATTCCTTCTGAATAAAGTTCAGTATTTTTTTCAGATATTCCGCCCGGTAATCCTCCACCTTTTCCCGGCTGCCGACCAGCCCGTTTTCTTCCATAATGGCAATGATATCCAAAAGTGCACTTTTCACACGCAGCACATCCGCCGCAGTAAAGGTCTCCACATCTTTTCGGAAAATTGCCATAATGATTCCGTAAGGAACTTTAATCTGCTGCCCGATTCCATCATTGGCATCCACCATACGGGGAAATGTCTTTTCCCCCATGGCCAGAGGCCGAAGCAGCATACGCTGTCCCGGATCATCCATGGAAAAATCCAGAAGTCCCCAGTCAAATACCACTGCACTTTCCCGAAAAGATTCTCCTTCTATATCAATACAGTGCAGTTCCTCCGGGTTTATAAAGGCAAAACATTCTTTTGTAATGATGAAAGGCTCCATATCCACTTCCAGACGGCAGTCTCCCCCGTTGAAGTGGACGATCTCCATATTCGTATGCCAGTGATGGGTGGCGTGCAGCGGCCCCATAGTCTCATTATGCTGATAAATGGCACAGGGAAAATCCACTGTGCCATGTCTTCTTTTCTCAAGTAAGTATTTGCTGTTTTTCAAAGTATTTCTCCATTATCCAATGCAGCTTATTCCCACATTAGTACAGGGTCAAATGTTTCGGAATGCCGTTTTCGTATACGACAGCCGGCTCTCCCTGAATCAGCGGGAACAGATATTCCATCATTTTTTCCGTTACATCATTGCCTTCTTCATTGATGTAGTCTACCGGCACTTTCTTTTCCTGATTGGATACTTCACATACCGGAACGGCTGCAAATTCAACTTCATACGGCGTGCTGTTTCTGCGAATCACTGCTGCCATCACACCATTTTCACCGTCAATGGCACACTGACATGCTTTCATTCCCAGCATTCTGGATTCCGAAATATCCGTCGCGCTCTGAACATGACCGGCACAGCGCTGCATCAGATTCAGCTCGATCGAACGAACTTTGCATCCGATTTTTTCCCGCACCAGATCTTCCAGCACTTTTGCACTGCCCGCGATATAACTGTGACCAAAAGCATCTACCGCACCGCTCTGTACCTGCTCGGAAATATACTTGCCTTCTTTGTTTTTGATGCCTTCACTGATGGCTACCACCACAGAATCATTGGTTTCCAGCTCTTTTTTCACATCTTCAATAAATTTGTCCGTGTCAAAAGCCGGTTCGCACAGATAAATCAGATTCGGACCCTTTGCTCCGTTTACACGTGCAAGACAGGACGCCGCGGTCAGCCATCCCGCATTTCTTCCCATTACTTCCACGATCGTAACCGCTTTTGTCTTATATACATGGCAGTCCCGTTCCAGTTCTGCAAAAGTTACACCGATGTATTTTGCCGCGGAGCCAAATCCCGGACAGTGATCGGTTCCGACCAGGTCATTGTCAATTGTCTTCGGTGCACCAACTACGGTAATATCATCTATGTTCTGCTGTCTGCAGAATGCGGAAAGTTTGTCTACGGTGTCCATGGAATCATTTCCGCCAATGTATACAAAATAATGAATCTCATATTTACGGAACACTTCGATGATCTTCTCAAACTGAGTACGGTCTTTGTCCAGATCTTTCAGTTTCAGACGACAGGAACCAAGCGCCGCTGCCGGAGTCTGACAGAGCAGATCCAGATCAGAAGCAGTCCTGATCTTTTCGTGGAGCTCCACGAATGTCTCATCGAGAACACCCTGAATTCCGTTTACCGCACCATATACTTTATCCACTTTTTTCGACGTAAATGCACAGGTAACTACACCTGCAAGGGTTGCATTGATGGCTGCGGTGGGACCGCCGGACTGTGCTACGAGTAAATTTTTCATACGTTTCCTCCTGTTTTAAGGCTTTGGTATTTTATTTTTGTTTTTTCTCATTTTATCTGGAATGTCTTTTTCTCTACATTAAAATTCCCAGAATTTAGTACCACTATACCATACGAATTGTTCCTTTTCAACATGGGGATTTTCACAAAGCGGCCACAGGACCGGACTGTAAAATAAAGGGTACTGTCACAAATCCTGACTGCGGAAGTTTACGCCCCAGGGCATACTTCCTTATATTATTCCTTATATTATAGGAAATGGCACAGGTCATCCTGTGCCACATGCTTTGTACTCTATGTAGTTTTTACAGAATTCCGTACATAATCAGGCTTACGATCGTAGTCGCCATGGCAATACCGATCAAAATCGACACAGAAGCCTTTTTAATGTCGATTCCCAGCAAAGATGCGATCAATGCGCCAGTCCATGCTCCGGTTCCCGGAAGGGGAATACCTACAAACAGCATCAATCCTAAAAATTCGCCTTTATCCAAAGCATTGCTCTTATTCATAGCTCTGTTTTCCAGCTTTGTTACAATAGAGCCGAAAAATTTTGTCGGACGAAGCCACTTAAATATCTTTTTGATAAAAAGTAAAATAAACGGAATCGGTACAATATTTCCTATAACAGAAAATATAATTGTAGACATAAGCGGCAGTCCTAACAGTCTTCCTACGATAATCCCACCTCTGCATTCCAGAAGCGGCATCAGCGAAACAATAAAAGTCACTGCCTCAGCCGGAATATACTGCCCCAGCGTATTGGCAAACCAGGTTGCTATCGCGTCCATAAATCCTCCTTAAATACATGCTCCTAAATGGATATTTCAAAACGTCATTTAACACTATATCATCTCAACCGGCCATTCGTCCACTATATTTTTCTGTATTCTTTCACCCAAAACATATATTCCGCATTTTGCTTTTATAATGGGCTCCCTTTATTTCAGGTACTCTTTCAAAAATGCCACAAATTTTTCCATCTCTTCCTGGGTTCCGATGGTAATACGAAGGTAATTATCAATACGTGGTTTGCTAAAATAGCGTACATAAATATGTTTTTCCCGGAGCGCTTCAAAAATTTCTTTTGCGGGCACATTTTTGTGCGCGGCAAAAATAAAGTTTGCTTTTGAATCCCGGAATGTGAACCCCAGCGCTTTTAATTCTTTTGCTGTCCACTCTCTTGTGGCCTTAATCTTACGCACAGTCTCTTCAAAATATGCCCTGTCTTCCACTGCAGCCACGCCCATCTCAATGGCCGGACGGTTCAGGGTGTAAGAATTGAACGAATATTTCACATCATTCAGATATTTGATCAGCACTTCATTGCCAAATGCATAGCCGATTCGCATGCCTGCCATGGAACGGGATTTTGAAAAAGTCTGTACCACCAGCAGATTGTCATATTTTTCAATCAGCGGCAATGCTGTCTCAGCACCAAAGTCCACATACGCTTCATCCACAACCACAATACTCTCCGGATTGTGTTTCACAATATCCTCAATGGCTTCCAGCGGCATCTCCACACCTGTAGGTGCATTCGGATTGGGGAAAATGATCCCGCCGTTTTCCTTATAATAGTCTTCTTTTACAATCTCAAACTCTTCATTCAGCGGCTGACACACATACGGAATGCGCAGCATGTCTGCCCATACATCGTAAAAAGAATATGTAATATCCGGAAACAGAACCGGTTTTTCCGAATTGAAAAAAGTCATAAAAATCATAGCCAGAACATCGTCAGAACCAACGCCCACAAAAACCTGTTCCTTTTTCAGTCCGTAATTTTCTGCCAGAGCCCCCACCAGTTTTCCAATGGTCGGATCCGGATACAGACGCATCTGCTCCGC
>JAXJSH010000072.1:0-21822 GCA_036310185.1 Lachnospiraceae bacterium
AAAAAATAAGTAAGCTAACAAAGAATGGAAATGTTATGAAGATAAGACATAATTATATAGATGCGGGAAGCGGTGAGCCGCTGATTCTGCTTCATGGAAATGGAGAAAGCTGCGAATACTTTGAACATCAGATTGCATATTTTCAAAAATATTATCGCGTAATTGCCCTTGACACAAGAGGGCATGGAAAAACCGAACGCGGAACGGCACCGTTTACGATTGCCCAGTTTGCAGAAGATTTGTACAAGTTTATGCAGAGTCTGAAAATTGAAAAAGCCCATATTCTTGGGTTTTCGGACGGTGGAAATATTGCCCTGGTAATTGCTTTGAAATATCCGGAATGTGTAGATAAATTGATTTTAAACGGAGCCAATCTCTATTCTTCCGGTGTAAGGCCGACGGTGCAGGTACCCATTATTATCGGTTATAAAATCGCCAGCCTGTTTGCAGGAAAAAGTCCGGAAGCGAAAAAGAATGCGGAGATGCTCGGACTTATGGTAAATGATCCGAATCTGACACAGGAAGAGGTTTCTCAAATAAAAAACAGGACACTGGTGATTGCCGGAACAAAGGATATGATTAAAACAAAGCACAGCAGGCTGATCGCGGACAGCATACCGGATTCAAAACTGGTTTTTATTCCGGGAAATCATTTTATTGCCAATAAAAAGCCGGAGCAGTTTAATATGGAAGTGGAACGATTCCTGAAAGAAAAATGAAAATAACAGTCATTACGCTGACAAAAGATAATTGGAATATATAAACGAATGAACTGGATATGTGATAGGAGTAATGAAAATTATGACAAGAGAAGAAGCGTGGAATTTATTGACGGAGTACAACAAAGAGGAATTTCATCTGGAGCATGCCCGGATAGTAGAGCAGACAATGAGGTATTTTGCAAATAAATTGGGCTATGGTGATGAAGTGGATTTTTGGGGTATCGTCGGTCTTTTACATGATCTGGATTTTGAGGGTTATCCGGATGAGCATTGTATCAAAGAACAGGAAATTATGCGGGAAAGAGGAATAGATGAAAGGATCATCCATGCAGCCGCAAGCCATGGATATGCGATTACAGTAGATATTAAGCCTGAGCATGAAATGGAAAAAGTCCTGTATGCGGTGGATGAACTGACAGGGCTGATCGGTGCAGTCGCAATTATGAGACCTTCAAAAAGTGTACAGGATCTGGAATTAAAATCAGTAAAGAAAAAGTATAAAAGCAAAAATTTTGCTGCCGGATGCTCCAGAGAAGTCATTGAACGTGGAGCGCAAATGCTTGGATGGGAACTGGATGAGTTGATTAGTCAGACCATAGAAGCTCTGCGCAGCTTTCGGGAATGAAAATTTATACCAGAAGTATAATGGCAAATCCGGTGTTCCATGTTCATAATGAAAAAACAGATTTTTGATGGAAGAAGTAATAGAGGACGGAATTTTGTTATAAAAAGTAATGTTAGTGATAGGGGACTAAGTCACTATTTATCAGAATAATTTGTGGAAAATGAGATTCGTACAATGGAGAAAAAGTCATATAAATTATATTCATTTGTAATGTGCCTGGTTGTAAATATGTGATAAAATGTACATAGTGCACGTAAGTGATATATCGGCAAAAGAAACCCCTGGAAATTTCGTGAAAAACAGAATTGCGAAGGTGCATATTCATAGTGAACGAAATGTTGCTTGCGGCAGCAAAAGAAAGTGAAATCAGATAAAAGGAGACTTGATTATGGCATCAACAACAAAAACAAATCTAAGAAATCAGGTTATGTACTCCGTCTACGTGAGAAACCACACAGAAGAAGGTACTTTTAAAGCATTGGAACAGGATCTGGATCGAATCAAAGCACTGGGTGCCGACATCATCTGGCTGATGCCGATTCATTCGGTTGGAGAAAAAGCGAAAAAAGGAACACTGGGAAGCCCTTATGCAATCCGCAATTACCGGGAGGTGAACCCGGAGTTCGGAACACTGGAAGATCTGAAATCTCTGGTGAACGCAATCCATGAAAAAGGAATGAAATGCATCATTGATGTAGTTTACAATCACACCTCCCCGGATTCCTGGCTGGTTGAGAACCATCCGGAATATTTTTACCGAAAACCGGACGGAAACATGGGCAACCGTGTTGGGGACTGGAGCGATATCGTAGATCTGGATTATAATAATATGGAACTCTGGGATTATCAGATTGAGACGCTGAAGATGTGGGCCGGTACCGTGGATGGTTTCCGCTGTGACGTGGCACCGCTGATTCCGATTGAATTCTGGATGAGAGCAAGAAAAGAAGTGGCGGAGGTGAATCCGGACTGTTTCTGGCTCAGCGAATCCATAGAACCGGAATTCATCAGAGAACTTCGTTCCAGAGGTATGGTCAGCCACGCGGACTGTGAAGTATATCAGGCATTTGATGTGCTGTATGACTATGATATTCACAGAATTTTCCGCAATTATGTGGATGGAAAATGTCCGCTCAGTACATATGCAGATCGTGTAAACATGCAGGAATATATTTACCCGGTTAATTACGTGAAACTGCGTTATCTGGAAAATCATGATCAGGACAGAGCAAAATCTTTTATTCATACACAGGAAGCTCTGATGAACTGGACCGCATTTATCTATTTCCAGAAGGGTATGACCTTGATTTATGGCGGTCAGGAAACCGAAAATGATCGTACACCGAGCCTTTTTGATAAAGATACAGTAGACTGGAACACTGGTTACGATATTTCCGGATACTTAAGTGCGCTGTATGCATTTAAGAAAAATCCGATACTGACTGACAGTACCTATTCGGTAAAAGCATTTGATGGGGAAGATATTCTGGTGGGAATGCACGTAAGCGGCGAAAAGAAACTGGTTGGTGTATTCAGCTTCAAAGGACAGAAAGCAGAAGTGACGGTGGAACTGACTGACGGTGTTTATACCAACATTTTGAATCAGGCAGCAGTAGAAGTAAAAGACGGCAAAATCTACTGTGACGGAAATCCGATTATTGTGGAAGCCTGAAACATTCCTGAACAAATTTTGCAAAATATCCCGGATAACAGTGTGGGGATAAAAATAGAATTGAAACCGAAAGGTCTCTATGCTATAATATGAAAGCTTCAAAACAGAATGAAAAATCATCTGCTGCACTTTATGTAAATAAAATGAAAAGACAACTCTTTGCCGCCGGGTAAGGGATAAAACGTCAGGCACTCTGTCATTAGGCCTTGGAAGATGGAGTGTTCTGACGTTATTTTGTGCAGAAAAGTAATACCTGAAAACAGGCCAGGATAAGAAAAGGGAAATGAGTAACGGGGAGTATGAAAATGGTTTGCAAAGTAAAAGAAATTTCAGTTGAGCGAAAATTTATAAAATATGTTTCACAGAATATTGTGGGGATGATTGGAATATCGGCCTATATTCTGGCGGACACATTTTTTATTTCACAGGCAGAAGGTGCACGCGGTATAACGGCATTGAATCTGGTGCTGCCTTTGTATAGCCTTATTTTTGCCATTGGTTCCATGACCGGTGTGGGTGCGGCTACCAAGTACAGCATCCAGCGCGCTCGCGGTCATGAAGATGCCGACGACTTTTTTTCCAATGCCATAATATTTTCATTGGGAATCAGTGTGATTTTTGTGCTGCTGGGAATTTTTGTGCCGGATAAAATGGTTGGTCTGCTGGGCGGAGATGCAGAAATCATAGCGGTTGGAACACCTTATACCAGATTTTTTATGGTATTTGCTCCGTTTTTCATGCTCAATTACATTTTTGGGGCATTTGTCCGCAACGACGGGAATCCGTCTCTTGCTATGGCAGCGACACTCGCCAGCAGCATTTTCAATATTATCATGGATTATGTGCTGATGTTTCCGCTGAAGATGGGAATGGCCGGTGCGGCGCTGGCAACAGGTCTCTCGCCGGTCGTGGGTGTGATCGTGTGCAGTTTTCATCTGTTTTCCACAAAAAGTTCCGTTCGCTTTCGTATGATTCGTCCGGATGGGAAAAAGCTGCTGCAGTCCTGGCAGTTGGGAATTTCAGCATTTATTGGCGAGATGTCTTCCGGTGTGACTACTATCGTATTTAATTTTCTGATTTTGGGGATGACCGGAAATGATGGTGTGGCGGCTTATGGTATTGTGGCAAATATTGCTATTGTAGCTACTGCGATTTTCAGCGGTATAGCCCAGGGAACACAGCCCCTTTTCAGTGATTTCTATGGGAAAAATGATAAGAAAGCCATAAAGAAGACCAGGAATATGGCAGTTGCAGCGGCAATTATTCTGGCAGTGATTGTGGTTCTGGCAACAAATATTTTGACAGATCAGATTGTTGCAGTTTTTAACAGTGATCAGAACCAGATCATGGCTGCATATGCAGCAGAGGGGGTTCGTCTTTATTTCATCGGTTTTCTTTTTGCAGGATTTAATATTGTAGGTTCTGGTTATCTGAGTGCTACGGAAGCAGCGGGCTGGGCTTTTCTTACCTCTATTATGCGAGGATTTGCAGCAATTATTATCTGTGCTTTTGTGTTGGCAATGATTTTTGGAATGACCGGTATTTGGCTGGCTTTTCCGGCGGCGGAGTTTATAACGGCGATGGTTATGGTTGTGGCAATAGTAAAATCCGGACGGTGAGTTGGGCGATTGCCTGCCGGAGTTCAGGTACTATTTGGGATATGTTTCTGTTTTGGTTAGTATATTTATTTGATTGTACATATAAATCTTTCGTGTCCGCATCTATGGGTATACTATATGGTGAAACAGATATGAAATGTTTTCGAGCAAATTACATTTATTTTAAAAGCATTAAAGGCTGTAAAAACTTGGGGATTTATAGGAGGAACAATCTTGTCCGCTGAAACCTGCTCTTGGAGGGCTGAATGAGCGGCGAAAAAACAGGAGATTAGGAATTTGGTCCACTGGAGCTAGCGCTTGTTATACCAGATGAGCAGGGAAAACAGGGATATGGTCCGCTGGAAACCGTGCTTGAAAGGCCGGATGAGTAGCGAAAAACCGGGAAAATAGAAGTGTTGTCCGCTGGAATCTGCGATTGAAAGGCCGGATGAGCAGCGAAAAATGAGGAAAGTGGGGATTTGGTCTGCTGGAAACCGCGCTTGAAAGGTCAGGTGAGCAGCGAAAAATGAGGAAAGTGGAAATTTTGTCCGCTGGAAACCGCGCTTGGAAGGTCAGGTGAGCAGCGAAAAACCGGAAAAACGGGAATCTTGTTTGCTGGAAACCGCGCTTGAAAGGCCAGATGAGCAGCGAAAAACCGGGAAAACAGGGATTTGGTCTGCTGGAAACCGCGCTTGGAAGGTCAGGTGAGCAGCGAAAAATGAGGAAAGTGGGAATTTGGTCCGCTGGAAACCGCGCTTGAAAGGCCAGATGAGCAGCGAAAAACACGAGAAAACAGAATCTTGTCTGCTGAAATTAACTTTTAGAAGGGGAGCTCCAGATACTTTATTTGGAATTTTGTGCATAGTCCGCGATAAATTGCAAAGGGAATCTTGCAATTTATTACTAAGAAGGAATAAGAGAGTAATTATGGTAGTTATTATTAGCGAAAATTCTGACAATATAGAAAACTGTGAAAAATAAATTGATAAAATAGTTGACAAGCAAATATTAGTATGATATTATAATCTCAACAAATAAAAGATTTAAAAATAAAATCCAAAAGGAAATAAAAACAGGAGGTACGGACCACCGAAATAGGAAAGTAACACCTTCATAATTTAAGAAAAGAGAGGTAAAATCCGATGTACTCAGAAGAGTAGAAAGGGATGTTGATCGAAGTAATGATTGACATCCCTTTTCTTTGTCCATTTTGGTTCGTGAAAAGAAATCGTCTTTTGTATTGTTTTTCGCTAAAATGCATAATAAATGGAAATGATATAAAAGAGAAATACTGGTCATCAGGCGGAGGCTCTGGTAAAATAAAAAAGAGTTTATATACGGGAAGGAAAAGAAAATGATTAATGATTTATTGACAAAACTGAATGATTTTATGTACACGTATGTACTGATTATTTTACTGGTGGGCATTGGCGTGTATTTTACCATTCGTACCAGATTTGTTCAGGTGCGGCTGCTGAAAGACGGAATCAGGTCTCTGTTGGAAAAGTCTGAGGATGGAAAAAATGGCGAAAAGAAAGTATCTTCGTTTCAGGCACTGATGATTTCTACTGCATCCCGCGTAGGTACCGGCAATATCGCAGGTATTGCCACAGCGATTGCGGCTGGTGGTCCGGGTGCAGTATTCTGGATGTGGCTGATGGCGGTGATTGGCGGAGCTTCTGCTTTTGTGGAAAGTACCCTTGCGCAGATTTATAAGGTGCGTCAGGATGGCCAGTTCCGGGGCGGCCCTTCTTATTATATGGAGCGTGCACTTGGAAAACGCTGGATGGGTGTACTGTTTTCGGTACTTTTGATTATCTGTTTTGCGTATGGATTTAATGGTCTTCAGGCATATAATATGTCTTCCGCACTGGAATATTATATTCCAAATTACTCGGAAACCATGTTCCCGATGATTCTGGGTATCATTCTGGCGGCAGCCACGGCCTTTGTTATCTGGGGCGGCGTACATCGAATCGGTTTTATCACTTCTGTGTTAGTGCCGGTTATGGCAGTTGTGTATATTTTGATCGGTATTGTAACTATGATACTGCATATCACGGACATGCCGAACGTAATAGCGGTTATTTTAGAAAATGCCTTTGATTTTAAAGCAATTGCAGGCGGTCTGGCGGGAAGTGCGGTTGTAATCGGAATCAAGCGTGGTCTTTTTTCAAATGAAGCCGGTATGGGAAGTGCGCCCAATGCTTCTGCATCTGCAGATGTTGCCCATCCGGTACAGCAGGGACTGGTACAGGTTATTTCCGTATTTATCGATACACTGCTGATCTGTTCCAGTACAGCCATGATGCTGTTGGTGTCCGGTGTAGAAGGAAAAAGCGGTGTTCTGGATGGTATTCCCTATGTCCAGGCGGCCATCAGTTCCAATGTGGGAACCTGGGGAATTCATTTTATTACGGTTTCTATTTTTGCTTTTGCATTCAGTTCATTGATTGGAAATTATTATTATGCGGAGTCGAATATTCTTTTTATTAAAAACAGTAAAGTGCTGCTGAATCTGTTTCGTGTGACCTGTATTGTGGCTATTTTCCTTGGAACCCAGGCGGATTTTTCGTTGGTGTGGAATCTGGCTGATGTTACTATGGGATTTATGGCAATTGTAAATATCATAGCCATATTTCTGCTTGGAAAAGTGGCATTCAAGGCGCTGGATAATTATGAAATGCAGAAAAAACAGGGAAAAACGCCCACATTTCGCGGCGAAGATATCGGTGTGAAAGAAACAGTGTGGAAATAGAAAGATTCTTTTAATTGCGCCAAGAGTGGATTGTGAAATGATATATACGGGAAAAAACAGGAATCTGCAGGCAAAAAGCATGTTATAAATATAAAATTCTCTTGAATTCCGGGAGCAGAGAGCAAAAATAGTATATATGAGGAAAATAGGAATATAGAAGTAAAAGCATATGACAAATACAACAGAAATAAAAAATGGCCTGAGAGAAAGAAAATCCGGCGGGAAAGGACAAAAGAAAATGAAAAAAGGAATGACCAGGCGGGAACGTCAGGTGACAGAACCTGAAGAAATCCGGAAAATCCTGGATAAGTGTAAAATATTGCATCTGGGACTGGTGGACGAAGACGAACCGTATATTGTTCCCATGAATTACGGCTATACCATGGAAGGGGATGATCTGACCCTGTATATGCATTGTGCAGTAAAAGGAAGAAAGCTGGATATAATTCGTAAAAATCCAAAAGTCTTTTTCCAGATGGAGTGTGACGTGGAACCTTTTGAAGGGCGTGTCGCCTGTCAATATGGTACTACATATTCGTCTGTCATGGGTCGGGGCGTAGCTGAAATTGTTGAAAATGTGGAAGAAAAGAAGACCGCATTGTCCGTTTTTATGAAATCGCAGACCGGGAAAGACTTTACTTTTGATGATCGGATGGTATCGATTGTTACAATTATTAAAGTGCGGGCACTGGGTTATACGGCAAAGCGCCGCCCTCTTCCGGCTGCAATGCTGGAAAATGGGGAGTAGTGGTGATTCTGCTTGGCTGTGAATTGACCAATGGAATGCGGAAACTATAGAATCTGAATGAATGGAATCTGAGCGAACAGAATCTGAGCAAATGAAATCTGAGTAAATGGACTCTGAATAAATGGACTCTGAATAAATGGACTCTGAATAAATGGACTCTGAGTGAATAGAATCTGAGCAAATGGAATCTGAATGAATGGAATCTGGGCGAATAGAATCTGAGCGAATAATATCTGAGCAAATGGTCTCTTTCCAATCGCTGCAAATGTATGTGTATATATGAAGAATTGTGAGGAAAAAAGTATGAATCCGGTATATGAAAAATTGATGAAATGTTATGCCAGTGTGAAAAGCAGAATTGAATTTAATCCGGAGATTGCGTTGGTGCTTGGTTCCGGGCTTGGTGATTACGGTGAACGTATTCAGGTCGTGGATACTTTGGACTACAGTGAAATTGAAGGTTTTCCGGTATCCACAGTTCCGGGTCATAAGGGGCGTTTTATCTTCGGTTATGTAGAACAGGTTCCGGTGGTGTGTATGCAGGGACGAGTGCACTATTACGAAGGTTATCCGATGACGGATGTGGTGCTGCCTGTCCGTCTGATGAAGTTGATGGGCGCAAAAGTTCTGTTTTTGACAAATGCAGCCGGTGGTATTAATTATGATTTTTCAGCCGGTGATTTTATGATGATCACGGACCATATCATGAATTTTGTTCCTTCACCCCTAATCGGGCCGAATCTGGATGAACTGGGAACTCGTTTTCCGGACATGAGCAATATATACAGAAAAGAACTGCAGGAAATTCTGCGCAGCACCGCAAAAGAGCTTGGCATCAGACTTCAGGAGGGCGTTTACATTCAGCTGACGGGACCGAACTTTGAGACGCCCCGGGAAGTTCATATGTGCAGAATACTTGGGGCGGATGCTGCCGGTATGAGCACGGCGGCGGAGGCGGTAGCGGCTAATCATATGGGGATGAAAGTATGTGGTATTTCCTGTATTTCCAATATGGCCTGCGGTATTGCGGATCAGCCGCTGTCTCATGAGGAAGTGCAGGAGACTGCTGACCGGGTATCCGGGCAATTCAAGCAGCTGGTGACAGCGGCGATTGTTAATATTCACAAATCAATTTTATGATAAATGTGGTGCTTCAGAAGGCGTCTTTCGGAAGGAGGCGGAAATAAAAATATGAACATTCGGATTTTTAATGGGAGAATCCTGACTATGGAAGAGAACCGGCCGATTTTTCATGGAGAAATTCATGTAAAAGGAAACAGGATCACATATGTGGGGCCAAAAGTAGCGCAGGAAAAAGAAACCAACTCTGACAAGATTGAATCAGAAGAATTCAATCGTACAGGGCCGCAAAAAGAAAAATGGGACCGGGAAATTGATGCAAAAGGCAATGTGATCATGCCGGGGTTCAAAGATGCGCATACCCATTCCGGTATGACATTTCTGCGCTCCTATGCGGATGACCTGCCCCTTCTGGAATGGCTGAACCAGCAGATTTTCCCGATGGAAGCCAAACTTACGCCGGAAGATATTTACCACCTCTCGAAGCTGGCGATTCTGGAATATCTGACCAGCGGCATTACGGCGAATCTTGATATGTATCTGACTCCGGATACAATTGCACAGGCTTCCATTGACTGTGGTTTTCGTACGGTGATGTGCGGAACATTGAACAATTTTGCCCAGTCAATTGAACTGCTGGAAAAATATTATCAAACATACCGGGATCCGGACCGTCTGGTAAACTTTCAGCTGGGATTTCATGCAGAATACACCAATTCAAGAGAAAATCTGGAAAAACTTGCCGGGTTGGCCCATAAATATCATGCTCCCATGTATGCGCATAGTTCTGAAAGCAAGTCGGAGGTGGCGGGATGTCTGGAACGGTATGGTGTGACACCGACCGTACTGTTTGAACAGCTTGGGCTGTTTGATTGTGGCGGTGCTTGTTTCCACTGTATTCATATGACAGATGAAGATCTGGAACTGATTAAAAAACGAAATATTTACGTGGTGACCAATCCTGGTTCGAACCTGAAACTGGCAAGCGGGATTGCCAGGATTCAGGATATGCTGGATCGGGGAATCCATGTGGCAATCGGCACAGACGGGCCGTCCAGCAACAATTGTCTTGATATGTTCCGGGAGATGTTTCTGACTACAGGGCTTGCAAAAATCAAAACAGGTGACGCAGCAGCCGCAGATGCAGATCAGGTGCTTCGAATGGCGACTGTGGAAGGCGCCCATGCAATGGGTCTTATGAATGCGGATGTGCTGGCGGAAGGTAAGTTTGCGGATCTGATTATGATTGATCTTCATCAGCCCAATATGCAGCCGCTTAACAACATAACAAAAAATATTGTATACAGCGGCAGTAAACAGAATGTAAAACTGACCATGGTAAATGGAAAAATACTTTATGAAGATGGACGGTTTTTTGTGGGGACTTCTGCGGAAGAAATTTATGCAAGGGCAAATGAAATCATAACACGTATGAAAAATTCATAAGAAAGCAGACCATCATTTTTAATATCGAACAATCAGCGGCGGCATTTATCCGGAAGCGAATAAATGTCGCTTCATCTGTTAAATTGATCAGATAATGAAATGGCAGATAACCGTTCAGCCCAAATCTTTGGTTTCAGAAAAACCTCTGAAACTGGTATAGGCAATTAATTTACGTTCTGCTGGTAATCGAATATAAAAATCAGGCAAGAAAAGGAATAAAAGAATGAAACAAATGACAAAACGGGTCATAAAAGAAGCCTTTGTAAAATCACTTCCGGTCTGTGCCGGATATGTGGTGTTGGGAATCGGCTTTGGGATTTTGCTGGAAAAGGCGGGATATGGTCTTCCCTGGGCCATATTGATGAGTGTGTTTATCTTTGCCGGTTCCTGTCAGTATGTGGGGGTCAGTCTGATTGCGGGAAAAGCGTCTCTTGCGATTGCGGCAATGACCACATTTATGGTAAATGCGAGACACTTGTTTTACAGCATTTCCATGTTTGACAGATACAAAGATGCCGGAAAAAAGAAAGGATATCTGATTTTCGGTCTGACGGACGAGACCTATTCCCTTTTGTGCGACGGTTCTTATCCGGAAGGGGAAGATCCGCATACATATCGGTTTCTGGTTACGCTTTTTGATCAGATTTACTGGATCGCGGGAAGCGCCATTGGTGCAGTTCTGGGATCGATCATTACGTTCAGCACAGCAGGGATTGAATTTTCCATGACCGCATTGTTTGTTACTGTGTTTGTAGAGCAGTGGCTGACTACGAAAAATCATTTGCCGGCAGTTATGGGGGTAGCGGCAACTGCAGTCTGCCGGCTGTTTTTTGGAAACGAAATATTTTTGATTCCGTCTATGCTGGTGATTCTGGCTGCTTTGTCTTTTATGAGAAAGCCCATGGACGGCGAAGACAGGATAAAGAAAACAAAAGAAACGCAGGAGGCAGCCATGGAAACGGCGGTGGAAATCAGAAAGGAAAAATCAAATGAAGTGAATGAAAATGCTGGTCAGGAGGAAATGAAACATGAGTGATACCTATGTATTTCTGATGATTGTGGTTATGGCAGTCTGCACTTTTCTGACACGTGTGCTGCCGTTTCTCATTTTGCGGAAAAGACAGACCCCGGCTTTTGTTACATATCTGGGTCAGGTGCTGCCGTATCCGATTATGGGCATGCTCATTGTGTACTGCCTGAAAGATGTCAGTTTTCTGGAAGCACCTTTTGCAGTACCGGAATTGATTGCAGTTGCTGTGGTTGTCGTGCTGCATGTGTGGAAGAGGAATACGCTGCTCAGTATCATAGGCGGAACTGCGTGCTATATGATATTGATACAGTTTGTGTTTTGATAAGATGCAGATAACTGCTCGGAAGAAATTCTTACATATGTAAAAATCGTATGCAGGAGCTTGCTTACAAAATCTGTTTTGCACATATGTGTTTGTGGCTGGTAAGAGCGTTATGAACAAAAGGGACAGCTGAAATCTTTCGTTTTGCCGGATCAGGCATATTCCGGTATCTTGCAAATGGAACCTTCTGAATCGTTACAGATCATGAAAAAGAGGAAATAAAACGGAACAAAAGAGGAAATCAGAATGGAAAAGAAATTACAGAATCCGGTTGTGATCTGCGTGCTGGCACTGTTTTGCTGTGCGCTGTGGGGAAGTGCTTTTCCCTGTATTAAAATCGGATATGAATGGTTTGAAATAGAAGATGTGGGAAGTCAGATCCTTTTTGCAGGGTATCGCTTTTTCCTGTCCGGTGTTATTACATTTCTGGTTGGATGTATACTGGAAAAGGGAATACTGAGAATCAAAGGGTCTTCCGTTCCGGTGATTCTGCGTCAGGGCATTTTGCAGACCGCGGTGCAGTATCTGTGTTTTTATATAGGATTAGCCAATGTGACCGGAACGAAGGGGTCCATCATCAATGCTTCCAATGCGTTTGTGTCCATTGCTGCGGCCCATTTTATGATCAAGTCAGAGAAGATGACCTGGAAAAAAGCGGTCGGATGTTTCCTGGGCGTGGCTGGTGTGGTGGTCATTAATATGGAAAAGGGCGCATTTGGCGGTGGATTTCAGCTGATGGGGGAAGGCATGGTTCTGATATCTACGATTGCGTATGGAATCAGTACGGTTTATCTGAAAATGATTTCAGATCGGGAGTCTCCGATGGCAATTACGTCGTATCAGATCTTATTTGGCAGTACGATATTGATTGTCTGTGGGGTTATTTTGGGCGGACATGTGGATAACTTTACGGTAAAGTCCACATTACTGTTGATATATATGGCATTACTTTCGTCAGTGGCTTTTAGTATCTGGACGGTTTTGCTGAAGTATAATCCGGTTGGGAAAGTGGCAGTTTATTCCTTTTCTATTCCGGTGTTTGGTGTGATCATGTCCGGGATTTTTTTGAAAGAACAGTTTTTATCTTTAAAAAATGCAGCGGCACTAATTTTGGTCTGCGGCGGAATCATGATTGTGAATGGAAAAAGTACTGGGAAATGAGGAGACTCATTTCCCAGTGTTTTTCCTGTTGGATCTGTGTGCAGAAATCCACAACCGCACCGGTAACAATGCCGTCCGGGGGCTATTGGCCAAGGATACTTTGGATATTCTGTTTTATTTTTTCTGTCAGCTGAGCATATTGTATCAGCTCGTCTTCTTCAAATCCCAGGAAACGTGCATGCTCATATTTGTTCTGTGCATCGGCAAGTTCAGCCAGGATCGGTTCAGATATGGCCTGGAAAATAATTTTGAGTTCTTTTGTTTTCCGGACGATCTCAACCCGGATCAGATTTTTATGTACCAGTTTTTGAAGCAGAATGGAGAGTGCGCGCGGTGAAAGATTGGCGAAGTCTGCCAGTTCACGGCGCGTTTTGCACAAATGGGGCTGGTTCAGGCAGAGGAGCAGACGCACTTCATCTAAAGTCATATCGTTTTTGATGGCAATGGTTTCAAGATAATAATCCAGAAGCTTGCGGTTACGGTATCCGTCTGTAAGGATTCCTTCACCAACCAGTGCTTCCGGCGACACGATGCTTCGTTCCTCACCCAGCTTTTTGCTGTTGGGAAGAATGGCGGGAGGCACAATGCCGTCGCCTGCCGCATCAATCAGAAAACGATAGACCTGTCCCCGGTTTTTTTCGTAGTCTTTTTCATTCAGTACATGCTTGTAAAAATTATTGTAATATTCAAAAACCATAAGCTTCATTTTAATGGTTTTTGTAATGTTCATACCCTGTGTGGCAAGAGATCCCTTTGTTTTTACATAATAGTAAATGGGAACCTGCAGGGCATAGAAAACTTCTGCATAGCGTATGTATTCCAGGTTGAACATAAAATCTTCGCACCAGCTGATTTCCGGATTCATGCGCAGATGGTGCTTCTCGATGATATCCCGGCGGAACAGCTTGTTCCAGAGTACGCCGTAGTAAAAATCGGCCGGATTTTCAATCATGTGAGCGGCAAATTCTTCTTTTGTCAGCACACAGTCGTCATCGATATCACCTTTGCGGGAAACACGCTCGCCAACTACGCGGTAAAAATCGGAGATAACCATGTCGCAGTGATAGGTTTCAGCCGTTTCCACAAACAGCCGTGTGGCATTGGGGGTGATCCAGTCATCCGCATCCAGAAATTGAAGATAAGTGCCCTGTGCCAGATCCAGAGCCAGATTCCGGGTGTCAGATACACCGGTGTTTTCTTTATGGATAACATGAATACGGGAATCTTTTGCCCCATATTCGTCGCAGATATGGCCGGAAGCATCTTTGCTTCCGTCGTCCATGAGCAGCAGCTCAAAATCGGTATATTCCTGATTTAAAATACTCTCGATACAGCGGCCGATGGTTTTTTCCGCATTGTAAACGGGTACGATTATGCTTACGGTTGGGTTCATATGATGCATACTCCTTGAAACGTAATTCTTTTTCTTATTTTACATCAATGCCAGGGGAAAATAAAGAAGTGTATGAATGGTAATGGTCAAATTAAGGCAACATTCAGAAGTCTCCAGTCAAAAAATGTCAGAATATACTTAGCTGCTTTCCTTATATCCAAAGATTTTAGAATTTATAGTCAAGAAAAGGGTGCTGTAATCTGCTGAAGAATGTATAATGAAAGATAGAACTTTAAACTGTGCTGTAAAATGCGTTTTTCATATCTTTTGAAATATTTATTCTCAAACCGGAATAAATATAATGGGAGAGACTTTTTATGCAGAAATGGGACAAGGCGTGTAAATCCACGTTTTGAATAAATTTTTTCTGAATAAGAAAGGAGAAAAAACATGAAAAAGAAACTGGTAACGATCATGCTGGTGTGTGCCATGGCCCTGAGTCTTACCGCATGCGGGGCAAAAACGGAGGATGTTTCCAAAGAAACAGAAAATACCGGTGAAACTGGGGATGAGTCGGAAGGAGCAGATGAAACGGATGCTGCAAAGGATGAAGCAGAGGCACAGGAACCGGTGGAACTGATCATATTTGCGGTAGCATCTATGACAGAGACCCTGACTGAAATTGGTGAATTGTATGAAGCAGCGAATCCAAATGTGACCTTGGTGTTTAACTTTGATTCATCAGGAACACTGAAAACGCAGATTCAGGAAGGTGCGGACTGTGATCTGTTTATTTCTGCCGGTCAGAAACAGATGAATCAGCTGGATATCACCGCGGATCCGGAAGTAAACACAGAGGGGCTGGATTATGTAAAAGAAGACAGCAGAATTGATATTCTGGAAAACAAAGTTACCCTCTGTGTAACCCAGGATAACGAAGCCGGTATTGAGGATTTTGATGACTGGGCGGCTGCACTTCAGGAAGGTTCCATACTGATGGCTATGGGAAACAGTGATGTTCCGGTAGGCCAGTACACACAGAAGATTCTGGCTTATTATGATCTGGATGAGGCAGAACTGGCGTCAAATGGCGTGATTTCTTATGGCTCCAACGTAAAAGAGGTGACCACGCAGATCTCCGAAAGCAGTGTGGACTGCGGCGTTATCTATTGTACGGATGCATACTCAGCCGGGCTGAACATTGCAGACTATGCAACCGCTGAAATGTGCGGACAGGTCATCTATCCGGCGGCTGTATTAAAAACAGGCGGGAATCCGGAAGCGGCCCAGGAATTTCTTAATTTCCTTCTGACTGACGAATGTATGGAAATTTTTGAAGAAGTAGGCTTTTCACGGGTTCCGTAAAGAAAAGCCGGAAAGGAAGGCTGGGAATATGGACTGGTATCCGCTTTGGAATTCCCTCAGAATTGCTTTTTTCAGCTGCGTCATCGTATTTTTTCTTGGTATTTTTGCTGCATATTATGTGGCAAAAATGCCCTGCGTGATAAAAGGAATTCTGGATGTGATCTTTACTTTGCCCATGGTGCTGCCGCCGACTGTCTGCGGCTACTTTCTTCTGATTCTGCTGGGCCCGAAGCGGCCCCTTGGCATGTTTTTATCAAAGTTTGGCATTCGGTTTGCCATGACCTGGTACGGCGGAATCGTGGCATCGGCAGTGGTGGCTTTTCCGCTCATGTATCGGACTGCCCGTGGTGCATTTGAAAGTTTTGACCAGAATCTGGCCTATTCCGGTCAGACCCTGGGATTGTCGAATACATATATTTTCTGGAGGATCCGTATGCCTGCCTGCAGACAGGGGATTCTGGCGGGAACGGTGCTGGCTTTTGCACGGGCACTGGGCGAATACGGGGCCACCAGCATGCTGATCGGGTATGTGCCGGGAAGAACGGCCACCATATCAACAACGGTATATCAGCTGTGGAGACCTGATCAGGATGCGGAAGCGTTTCAATGGGTAATGGTAAATCTGGCAATCTCCACCGTCATATTGCTGGCGGTGAATATGCTGGAACGAAAGAACAGAAAGGCAGGTGGCGTATGAGCCTTTCCGTACATATTAAGAAAAAACTTGGCGATTTTTTACTGCAGATCGATCTGGAGCACCCGGAAGGGGTAACCGGACTGCTGGGTGCCTCCGGATGCGGAAAAAGCATGACCTTAAAATGTATTGCCGGTATTGTAAAGCCGGATGAAGGTCAGATCCTTTTAAACGGAAAAGTACTTTTTGACAGTGAAAAACGTATCAATCTGCGGCCCCAGGAGCGTGGTGTGGGGTACTTATTCCAGAATTATGCGCTTTTTCCAAATATGACAGTGGAACAGAATATTCGCTGCGGTTTATGTAAAGAAAAAAATAAGAATATAAAAAAAGAAAAGGCAGAAGAGGCTCTGGCGCTGATGAAGTTAAAAGATCAGCGAAAGCTGTACCCCCATCAGTTAAGCGGAGGGCAGCAGCAGCGCACGGCTCTGGCACGAATGCTGGTCAGTGAACCGGAACTTCTGCTTCTGGACGAGCCGTTCAGCGCGCTGGATTCGTATTTGAGGGAACAGCTGCAGACCCAGGTGCGGGGAATTTTAGAGCGGTTTGGAAAAGACGTGCTGATGGTGAGTCACAGCAGAGATGAGGTATATTATCTTTGTAATGAAGTGGCAGTTATGAGTCGGGGAAAAATCCTGAACAAAGGAAAGACAAAAGAGATTTTTGCCAATCCGGGCAGCCGGACGGCAGCAGTCCTGACCGGATGCAAAAATGTGGCGGATGCCAGAAAAACCGGCGAATACGAAGTGTTTGTACCGGATTGGGGCATTCATCTGACGGCTAAAATGCCGGTGGAGGACGACCTTTGTGCGGTAGGTCTGCGGGCCCATTATTTTAACCCGAAGGCAAAAGAAAATCTGTTTCCGGTGGTTTATTCCGATGAGCGGGAAGACCCGTTTGAGACAAGACTGCTGTTCCGCTATGCAGCACAGAAAAAGGGTACACCGGACATCTGGTGGAGAATGCCAAAGGACAGAAGACCGGCACAAATGCCCCAATATCTGGGCATTGCATCATCGAATGTACTTCTGCTGTACCCGGAGGAAAGGAAAACATTATGAAATTAATTAGAACAGAAGATGCCGTGGGTCAGATTCTGTGTCACGATATTACGCAGATTATAAAAGGCGTTACAAAAGATGCCAGATTCCGTAAGGGGCATATTGTAACCGAGGAAGATATTCCGGTGCTTTTAAGCCTGGGAAAGGACAATCTGTATGTCTGGGAAAACGATGACACAGTCTATCACGAAAACGAAGCAGCCAAAATTCTCTGCGATGTATGCAAAAATGATTATATGAGTGCTTCTTCTGTAAAAGAAGGAAAGATTGAACTGAAAGCAGATATAGATGGGCTCTTTCAGATCGATGTGGAGCGGCTGAATGAAATCAATGACATTGACCAGGTCATGATTGCTTCCCGACATACCAACACACCCGTCTGCAGAGGAGATAAACTGCTGGGAACCCGGGTTATTCCGCTGGTGATTAAAAAAGAAAAAATGGAACTGGTGAAGAAAAAAGCCGGTGATACTCCCATTTGCAGACTTTTGCCATATGTGGTCAAAAAAGCAGGTATTGTGACAACCGGAAATGAAGTTTATTATGGAAGAATCAAAGATACTTTTACACCGGTCGTGATTGAAAAACTGAAAAAATATGACATTGAAGTGCTTCGGCACATCACGGTAAATGATGACAAAGAGAAAATCAAAGCAGCGATTCTGGAATTAAAAGAAAAGGGCTGTGAGCTGATTATTACCACCGGAGGCATGAGTGTGGACCCGGATGATCAGACGCCGGGTGCAATAAAAGAAAGCGGAGCAAAGGTGATTGCATACGGGGCACCGGTACTGCCGGGAGCCATGTTCTGTCTGGCTTATTTTGAGAATGGAGCTGCGGTGATGGGGCTGCCCGGCTGTGTGATGTATGCAGAGACGACGATTTTTGATTTGCTTCTGCCAAGAGTGGCGGCAAAAGTGCCTGTGACAAGAAGGGATATCACCACACTTGGACACGGCGGACTCTGTCTTGGATGTGGGGAATGCCATTATCCGGCATGCAGTTTTGGCAAGGTGTGACATTCGGCAAATACGGCATAACAGGGTGAAAAGGAAATAAAATCTGAATGGAGAGAGGTTTGAATGGCGCAATGGAATCATTTTGACGAGTCCGGAAATGCGGTTATGGTAGACGTGTCCGGAAAAGAAATAACAGCCCGCACGGCGACGGCAACAGGGACGATAAAAGTAAATCAGGAAATTATGGATGCGGTGCTTGGCGGTACCGTAAAAAAGGGTGATGTGCTGGGTGTGGCACGCGTGGCCGGGATTATGGCTGCAAAACAGACCTGGTCGCTGATTCCCATGTGTCATCCCCTTTGTCTGAGAAAATGTACCATAAATTTTGAGACAGATGTGGAAAAGCTGGAGATCCGGGTATTTTCAACGGTCAAAGTGGAAGAAAAAACCGGTGTGGAGATGGAGGCCCTGACGGCTGCGTCGGTGGCACTTTTAACCATTTATGATATGTGCAAAGCAATCGACAGGCGAATGGAAATCACAGGTGTGCATCTGGTGACGAAAACCGGTGGAAAAAGCGGAGATTTTTCTTATGATTGATGGTTATGGCAGAAACATAGATTATGTTCGGATATCGGTGACAGACCGCTGTAATCTGCGCTGTGTCTACTGTATGCCGGAAGAAGGCGTGCCGTTGGTATCCCATGATGAGATACTGACCTTTGACGAGATTCTCGCACTGGCAAAAGTCTTTGCCGGTCTGGGTATACGAAAAATCAAGCTGACCGGAGGGGAACCGCTGGTGCGAAAGGGTATCGTCAGTCTGGTCAGAGCACTGAAACAGATTCCCCGGATCGAACAGGTGACCATAACCACAAATGGAGTTTTGCTTGGGGAATATATGGGGCAGCTGGCAGATGCGGGTGTGGATGGTATCAATCTGAGTCTGGACACGCTGGATCCGGAACTGTATGAACAGATTACAAGAAAACGGGAAGCGGAAAAGGCCATGGACGGTTTTCAGAAAGCATTGGAATATCCACAGATCCCCTTGAAAATAAATTGCGTGCCCATAAGATGGAACGCAATGAAAGTTCCGGAAAAAGATTGGGCGGACAGCATTTTCCAGCGTATATCAGGGCAAAATCTGTTGGAAATCGCAGATCTGGCCAGAAAGTATAAAGTTCATGTGCGCTTTATTGAGATGATGCCCATAGGGCCTGGGGCACAGTTTCAGCCGGCTACAGAGGATGAACTGCTTTTGGAACTGAAAGCACGGTATGGGGAGTATCAGGTATGCGGGGAAAAGCTGGGAAACGGACCGGGACATTATTATACATTTCCCGGTTTTCAGGGAAAAATCGGTTTTATCAGTGCCATCAGTCACAAATTTTGTGACCAATGCAATCGGATACGTCTGACCTCCCAGGGCTTTTTAAAGACATGTCTTCAGTATGATGTTGGAGTGGATCTGCGTGTGCTTTTGCGCAGTGGTGCAGACGAAACACAGCTGTCCCGGGCCATATGTGATGGGATTTCCCGAAAACCAATCGGTCATTGTTTTGGAGAAAACTTAAGTTCCCATGGAGAAAAGCATATGATGGCGCAGATCGGCGGGTAAGATCATATCTGAATCGACGGGAAAGCCGGATTTGCATTTTTGCATGTATGTTTTTGCGGAAAGGATTTATAAAAAATGGAAAAAAGAAGAGTTGCAGTTATTGTGTCCAGTGATACCGGCTATCGAGGAGAGCGGGAAGATCTAAGCGGTCCGGAAATCAGAAGAATCGCAGAAGAGAACGGGTATCAGGTGGTATCTTCTGTTATTTTGCCGGATGATCAGAGGATGCTCAGTGATGAAATGAAAAAAATCGCGGACGAAGATCTGGCAGAGCTGATCCTGACCACCGGAGGAACTGGCTTTTCTCCGAGAGACTGCATGCCGGAGGCAACGCTTGCGGTTGTGGAGCGTGTTGTTCCGGGGATTCCGGAGGCCATGCGTGCCTACAGCATGCAGTTTACGAAACGTGCCATGTTAAGCCGCAGCGCAGCCGGCATTCGAAAACAGACGCTGATCGTGAATCTTCCGGGCAGTCCCAAAGCGGTACGTGAGTGCCTGGAGTATATTATCAGCGAACTCGCTCACGGAATTGATATTTTGACCGGAGAAGCTTCTGACTGTGCAGGAAAGTAAAAAATATGATGTCTGGAAACAGGCATTTTTTCTGGTCATGGGAAAATCATTTTGTTACAATAAATTTATGATGCAGTCCGCTGCAGAGAATGATTTTCAGTAAAGGCTCTTTTGGCGGGCAGCAAGATAGCAGGAAGATCGGGAGGTTAATTATGGGAATGCGAGTGTTGGAAAATGAACAGTTAAAGGTCATGATCGCAGATGCCGGTGCGGAACTGAGCAGTGTGTATGACAAAGAAAACCGGCTGGAGCGTCTGTGGGATGGGAATCCGGAAGTGTGGAACCGCCATGCGCCGATTCTGTTTCCCTTTGTAGGAAAAGTAATTGACGGCAAATATCGGATCGGTGAAAAAGAGTATGAGATGAAAACACAGCACGGATTTGCCCGTGATATGGAATTTGAATGCATCGAGGAGTCCCCGACAGCGGTGACCCATCGCCTGCTGCCGACAGAAAAGACAAGACAGATCTATCCGTATGAATATGAACTTCTGGTGACCCATGTTCTGGACGGGGAGAATCCCAGAGTGCTTCACGTAAAATGGGAAGTAAGAAATCACAGTGACAATGTGATGTATTATGCGATTGGCGGGCATCCGGCATTCACGATTCCGGAAAAGGAGAGCAAAGCCCGTGAAAATTATTACATCGGTTTTCCGGGAAGAGATGAACTGACTTATATCAGCGTGAATCCGGTCAACGGATTTGTAGTTCCGGAAAAAGAATATGAACTGAAACTGGACAATGGACTTGTAAAATTCTTCGGAGGCCTTTACGATACCCTGATCTTTGACTATCAGAAGATTGAAAAAGTGTGTATCGTAAGACCGGATCGGACTCCATATGTGACCATGGATTGCCGTGAGCTTCCCCTTCTTGGTATCTGGGCAAAAGAAACCGGTAATTTTATCTGTCTGGAACCATGGGCAGGAAGATCTGATGATGACGGATTTGCAGGAACCATTGATGAAAAAGTGGCAGAACAGAGACTGGATGGGGGATGCAGCGCAAAAATAGCTCACAGTATAGAATTTCATAAATAAGGTAAAATCCG
>JAXJSH010000073.1:0-2230 GCA_036310185.1 Lachnospiraceae bacterium
ACACGGATGTTACAGAATTGACTGAAAATCATATGAAGGATATCGAATAAGATTTGCCAGACACTGTCTGGCAAATTGGGAAGAAAAGGCTTCTTATGGATAATGAATTACTGGTCATAATTGAAAGGAAAGAGCGGCAAGGAATTACTGAAAGCTGCTGAAAAAAACTGGTTTAATTATAACCAAATTATACTCCAAAATGAGAAGGAGCCTCGAAAAACCGCGTAGTTATGCGCTTTTTGAAAATGCGCATTGGTCTCTGTCATTTCAAGGTTCGAATCCTTGTAGCCCAGCTGAAGGGGCTGTGAAAAAATGAGGTTGAAAACCTCAGGCTTCACAGCCTCCCTTGTTTTTTCTGGACACTTCTTCAAATAATTCTAAAAAAGGGCGCAATACCCCTTTCCCCATTGAAAGCGCAATAATATCGGTCACGCCGTCCTGGGAAGTCTCATCTGTTTGTTGTAGTATTTATAGAGATTGTGGCCTATAGAAACAAGAGTTAATTCGAGCTTCACGTTATCCAGACCTCTTCTTACCGTACGCTTGTACCATCGATCGTATTTCATTACGCCAAAGGTACCTTCCGCCTGGATTGAACGGTTCATCCTCAGCAGCGCTCCATGAATGCTTTCCAGGTTATCAATCACCTCTTTATGCATGGCGCTCAGCTCTTCGTTGATCCGGACAGTCCTGTTCTTTTCTGTCTTCTTGCATTTCTCCGCATACGGGCATCCGCTGCAGTCTTCACAGGTATAGTATTCTTCCTGCCGCCCATACTGATTGCCTCGTACTGGTTTCCTATAGGCAAAATGAAACGCTTTCCCATTCGGACAGATCATTTCTCCAAACTCGTTCGTCTTGAAGTTTACTGCCCGGAAGGGGTCGTCATGATAGTCTTTGTCTGTTGTTTCTTTCTTATACATCGGGAACTTCATGAATTTCTCCATCCCGTGTTCCTGACAGAACAGATAGTTGTTGAATGAACCATACCCTGCATCTGTTATCGGATATTTGGGATAGAATCCATAAAGCTCATGAAATTTTTCCATTAACGGCACAAAGCAATCCATATCTGAACGGTGCTGCAACACATCTGCTACAGCTATGTATTCATCTGCTACACCGATCTGGATGTTATATGCAGGCAGGAGCTGGTCATTTCCCATGTAGTCCTTCTTCATCCGCATAAACGTTGCATCATGATCTGTCTTGGAATAGCTGTTCCTGTCCGGGCCACAGATCCGGATTTTTACAACATATTCCCTGAGCTTCGCCAGATAAGTCTTCAGTTTCTCATAATACCGTTGTTCCTGGCTTTTCCTGTGTCCACGTCCGGAGACAAAGTCCTTTTCATCAATATGGCAGACGGAAGCATATCTGTTCAGGACCGTTTCCAATTCATCCGGTGTATACTCTGTTTTCGTCTCAATCTTCAACCCGGTGTACGCCAGCGTATCATTCATTTCCGTGAACAGCACTGTGATCTTCGAAAACAGACGGTACCTGGATTTTTCTGTTGCCTTCTTCCAGACCCATGTGTACTTGTTTGCATTTGCTTCAAACTTGGAGCCATCTATATACAGATGCTGTAGATCCACGCCTTCCTGATCCACTATGTAGTCCACGATGGCCTTAAAGATATCCTCTGCCGGCTCTTTCAGTTCCTCATTGATAAAGTAGCTGAAGGAACGGTAGGTAGGAGTCTCATAATCCATCAAGTACATATACCGTATGTTTGTTTTGCAACGGTCTTCCAGTTCTCTCAGGGATGCATATCCCGTGTCCATAAAGCCGAATAAGACTGTCTTAAGCATGTTGACCCGATTATATCCTGGCCGGCCAATCTTATGTGATGGCTCAGGCTTCAGATACTTTGCGATTTCAATCTCCTCCATGATTCTGTCAAATGCCAGTACCGGATCACAAATGTCGAGGACATCTGTAATAAACAGTGGCAATCTTCCCTGCTTTGGGTTATAGTAAGTATTGGTATTATTCATCGCAAAATAATTATACCAAATGAAAAAGGACGCCTCTAGGTTTTCACCTAAAGGCGTTCTTTTTCATAGGACTTTTTTCACAGCCCCATGAAAGATCTTCAGATTAAAGAAAGAGCTCCTGTGCTAGTATAAAAGTAGGTCTGCAAACCACAAATATATAGCACAGGAGGTCCAAATAATGGACATAAATAGTTTAGCGCATACAAAATGGGAATGTAAATACCATATTG
>JAXJSH010000074.1:0-16005 GCA_036310185.1 Lachnospiraceae bacterium
CTGGTGGGACTTCTGGATACAGAGACCATCAACAAACTTGTGGAAAAAGTTCACGCAAAATATCCCAATGTGATCTTTTACGGCGAAGGATGGGATTTGCCGACTGCGGTTGAGGAAGGCCATCTGCTGGCTATCCAGAAAAATGCAGATAAAACACCGGATTTTGCCTATTTCAGTGACAACATTCGGGATCTGATCGCCGGAAGAAACGGCGAGGAAACCGGTTTTGTATCTGGTGCTGCCGGATGCGAAGAAGAAATCGGAGAGTGCTTTATGGCGCAGACACCCTGGTGTCCGAAGCCGGATCAGACGGTCAATTATGTATCCTGCCATGACAATTATACATTGATGGACAAGCTGCGCATCACAAGACCGGATGCATCTCAGACGGAATTAATCCGCATGAATAAACTGGCGGCAGCAGTCTATATGCTGTCTCAGGGAATTCCATTTATCCACGCAGGTGAAGAATTTCTGAGAATAAAAGAGGACGAAAACGGAAAGATTGTGGAAAACAGTTTCGATTCTTCCGACTATGTAAATCGTCTCCGCTGGTATCAGCTGGAGGATCCGGTTTACGCGGATGTGTTGGAATATTACAAAGGTCTGATTCAGTTCCGTAAAAATCATGGGGCCCTTCGTCTGACCACTGCGGAAGAAGTGGCGGAAAATGTCAGATATCAGAAAGTGACAGATGATGTTGTATTATTTGAAATAAACGGAAAGGCAAACGGAGAGACAGCAGAAGGCATTGTGGTTATTTTCAATGCATCTGTTGAAGAACAGAAGATCAGGTTGGATGATGCCGGTACAGCTGCCGGAGAATGGAACATCTGTATCAACGATCAGCATGCCGGAACGGAAGCTTTGGAGACGGTGGAAGACGGAACTGTTATGGTGGCACCGATTTCTGTTATGGTTCTGGTTCGCGGCTGAAACAGGATTTTTTAGGCGTTGTATGTAAAAAGACCGGCTATTCATTTACGCTCTTAAACCCGAAAAAAATTTACATATTTCTAATGATAATGATATGTAAAAACAGGAATTTTTTTGCTATAATTCTAAATAGTGAAAGAATTCCTTTTTTCGTGTACGAAAGGGATCTGTTTGCGGAAAAAAGTCAGCCGAAGATAAAGTTTAGCGAGAGGTCAGAATATGGAGTCAATGTTTTCAGAAAAAAGATTGAATAAATATATTGACAATAACAGATTTGTGCTGTATCTCCAGCCGCAGGTGTCGCTGCAGACCGGACAGATCGCCGGGGCGCAGGCATCTTTAAGATTGGAGACAAGGAGCAGAGAATTAAATATTCAGGAACAATCGCTGGTTAGACTGAAAAAAGCAGGACGGTTTTATCTTCTCGAGCTGCATTTGCTGGAGCTGGTATGTGGGACGCTGATGCGTTGGAGTGAACGGCAGTACAGTGAAGAAATATCCATGAAAATATGTGGAAATACGCTGGAAAGAGAAGATATTGTGACACAGATACAGGAGATTTTCTGTAAATATCCCGGTGCCGATTCGAAACTGCGCCTGCAGATCTGTGAAACGGCAGAGGTGAAAAACTGGAAACAGTTCTATGAAAACTGCCGTCATCTTCGACGGATGGGAACTGGTCTGGCAATCGACTCTTATGGATCAGAAAATACAGAATCGGGTGTATTTCATGATGCGTATTTTGATGAGATTCATATTGATTCGGAATTGACAGATGAAATGGAAAGACGTACAATGGATTATCTAAAGGTATCCGTTATGATTGATATGTGTCTTGATGCAGGAAAAAGAAGTGTGGCTGAAAACGTGAACAGCGAAGCGCAGTGCAGTATACTGAAAAAGCTGGGCTGTGATTTTGTTCAGGGTGAGTATGCGGGACGGCCGGTGGCTGCGCAGGACTTTGAGCGTCTGTATTTTGATGTGCCTGTAAAACAGGTTATGTAAATATAACGAATAGATCAAGAGAGGTTAATATATGAATCATGCAGCTGTGTTCCATCACGCAGGTGGTCACTACTGTTATCCGAAGAATCAGAATGAGCTGATCATCAATCTGAAGACCGGATATGAAGTGGAACGGGTCTGGCTGGTATCCGGTGATCCTTTTGATGCGGGGATTGCGGGAGGTGCCGAAAAATGGACCGGTACGACTGAGGAAATCTTTTTTAAGAAAGATCTGAAGGACCAGCGTTGGTGGACAACTACAGTTAAGCCTCCTTATAAAAGGTTAAAATATTATTTTATTTTGAAAGCGGAAGGCGAATATCACTATTACTTTGAAAATGGATTTTTGACAAAGGAGCAGATGAAAGAAGAAGGAAGGATGCTCCAGTATTTTAATTGTCCCTGGATGAATGAGTCTGATATCAGCTGTACGCCGGAATGGGTTCAGCATACGGTCTGGTATCAGATTTTTCCGGAACGTTTCTGCAACGGCAATCCGAAGCGGAACAGGCCGGACACAAAATCATGGGAATGCAGGCCGGTGACTAACAAAGAATTTTTTGGCGGTGATCTGGAGGGGATTATCTCAAAGCTGGATTACCTGAAAAATCTGGGGATAACAGGCATTTACCTGACTCCCATATTCAAGTCTCCATCTGCCCATAAATATGATACAACCGATTATTATCAGATAGATGAAACATTTGGAGACCGGCGAGTCTTCAAGCTTCTGGTGGAACAGGCACACAGACATGGGATCCGTGTCATGATCGATATGGTATTTAATCATTGCGGCAAGCTGTTCCCACGCTGGCAGGATGTGGTGGAAAAAGGACCGGAGAGCCCCTATTATGACTGGTTTATGGTGAACCAGTGGCCTTTTCCGAAGGAGGAAAAGAGTACCAGGGATAAGCGTTTTTATTCTTTTGCATTTATGTCAAGCATGCCCAAATTCAATACCAATAACCCGGAAGTGGTTGAATATTTAAATGATATATGTACCTACTGGGTGAATGAATATGATGTGGATGGTCTGCGGTTTGATGTGGGAAATGAAGTGTCGCATACTTTTTTGCGTACATTGCGCAGCCGCCTGAAAAAGCTGAAACCGGATATTTATCTGCTCGGTGAGATATGGCATGATGCTTCGGCCTGGCTGGACGGCACCCAGTATGATGCAGTTATGAATTATCCGCTGACGGAGAGTATCAATGACTTCTGGTTAAACGATCATATGACCCGTCAGGATTTTGCTTATATGATCAACCGCAGTTATACGATGTATCGGGAACAGAACAATCAGGTTCTTTTTAACCTTCTGGATTCCCATGATACCAATCGCTTGTTTACCCGTACGGGTGAAAATATGGATGCATTTTTACAGCAGCTGACGGTATTGTTTACGATGCCGGGAAGCCCCTGTATTTATTATGGAACCGAGATCGCTATGCCGGGCGGACATGATCCGGACTGCAGAAGGTGCATGCCATGGGACAAAATCGAAAATGGTGATTATGAGCTGTCCATGAAAATGGTGCGCAGCCTGATCCACATAAGAAAGAATTATTCCTGCTGCATCAGCCCCTATTTTCATTTCCCCGCCGTAGATTATGATCCAAGGGTTATCGTCTATGAAAAACTGAGCGGTTTTGGCGGAAAAAATGTTATCATACTGAACTGCTCAGAGGAAGCCATCAGGGTAGACAGAGAAAATATGATTTTTTCATGGAAATGCAGGGATGGCGTCATGGAACCGGGCGGCATTGCCATCACATATACGGATAAAATCCGATAATAAAATGAGTTATAAAGCCGGATAAAGGCTGAATAATAAAGCAAAAAAACGAAATCATCCGGACTTGGAAAACAGCCGGAACATGGAGGAAAACAAATATGGAAAAACAGTTACTGGAATTATTGAACGACAGATATGGTTGTGATCTGGACAATGCAACAAAAGCACAGATTTATGAATGTCTGATGCAGCTGGCAAAAGAGAAAATGACAAACCTGCCGAAAGAAACACCAAAGAAAAAATTGTATTACATTTCTGCAGAATTCCTGATTGGTAAACTTTTGTCTAACAACTTGATTAATCTGGGTCTCTATGATGAAGTGGAAAAAGTATTAGAGGCTCATGGACATAAACTCAGCGAGATTGAAGAAGCTGAGATGGAACCGTCTCTTGGTAACGGCGGTCTTGGCCGTCTGGCAGCATGTTTCCTGGATTCTATCGCATCTCTGGGTCTTCCGGGAGATGGTATTGGTCTGAACTACCACTTCGGTCTGTTCCAGCAGGTATTTGAGAACAATTCTCAGCATGCTGTGAAAAATCCGTGGATTGAGAAAGAAAACTGGCTGGTACGCAGACCGGATTCTTTCGAAGTACCGTTCAAAAATTTCACACTGAAATCTACTCTGTATGATATTCAGGTACCGGGTTACCGCAATGATTACTGCAACAACCTGCATCTGTTCGATATCGATACCCTGGATGAGAGCATCGTACCGGCAGACAGCATTGATTTTGATAAAAAAGTAGTAGAGAAAAACCTGACACTGTTCCTGTATCCGGATGATTCCGATGATGACGGACGCAAACTTCGTATTTACCAGCAGTACTTCATGGTAAGCAACGGTGCTCAGCTGATCTTAAAAGAATGTGAAGAAAGAGGATTCGACCTGCACAAACTGAATGAGCATGTGGCAATCCAGATCAACGATACACATCCGTCTATGGTTATTCCGGAACTGATCCGTCTGTTGATCGCACGTGATTTCTCTATGGATGAAGCAATCGATGTAGTAAGCAAGACCTGCGCATACACCAACCATACGATTCTGGCAGAAGCTCTGGAAAAATGGCCGATCGCATATCTGGAAGAAGTAGTTCCGCATCTGATGCCGATCATCGAAGCACTGGACAAACGTGTTCGTGAAACAGTAAAAGATGAATCTACTTATATTATCGATGACAGCCAGCGTGTACACATGGCACACATGGACATCCATTACGGATATTCTGTAAATGGTGTAGCTGCACTGCATACAGAGATTCTGAAAAATACAGAGCTGAAGAACTTCTATGAACTGTATCCGGAAAAATTCAACAACAAGACCAACGGTATCACATTCAGACGCTGGTTACTGCACTGCAACCATCCGCTGGCAGACTACATTACCGAACTGATCGGCGATGGTTTCAAGAAAGATGCAGATGAACTGGAAAAACTTCTGGCATACGAGAACGATGAAAAAGTTCTTGCAAAACTGGACGAGATCAAAACTGGAAACAAAGCGGTATTTGCTCAGTTTATGGAAGAAACACAGGGTATCAAGATCAATCCGGACTCCATCTTTGACGTACAGGTAAAACGTCTCCATGAGTACAAACGTCAGCAGATGAACGCCCTTTACGCAATTTACAAATATCTGGAAATCAAGAAAGGCAACAAACCGGCAACACCGATCACCATGATCTTCGGTGCAAAAGCAGCTCCGGCTTACGTAATCGCTCAGGATATCATTCACCTGATTCTCTGTCTCCAGGAACTGATCGCAAACGATCCGGAAGTAAGCCCGTATTTCAATGTGGTAATGATCGAAAACTACAATGTATCAAAAGCTGAAAAAGTAATTCCGGCTGCAAATATTTCTGAACAGATCTCTCTGGCTTCCAAAGAGGCATCCGGAACCGGTAACATGAAGTTCATGCTGAACGGCGCCATCACTGTGGGAACCGAGGACGGTGCAAACGTAGAGATCCGTGATCTGGTAGGCGATGACAACATCTATATCTTCGGTAAGAGACCGGATGATGTAATCGAACTGTACGCAAAATCCGGTTACTGCTCAAAAGATTTCTATGACAACGACGAGCAGATCAAAGAACTGGTAGACTTTATCGTAAGCGATGAAGTAATGGCAATCGGTGACAAAGAAAAACTGGAACGTCTCCACAATGAGCTGATTGTAAAAGACTGGTTCATGACTCTTCTGGATACAAAAGAGTACATTGCTACAAAAGAAAAAGTATATGCAGATTATGAGGACAGAAAAGAATGGAACCGCAAAGCGCTGGTAAACATCGCAAAAGCTGGATTCTTCTCATCCGACAGAACCATCCGTCAGTACAATGAGGATATCTGGAATCTGTAATTTTATAAATGGCACCTTTTGAATAGTTACCATTTGTTTATAAAGAAAAAATATGGAGAAGAAATGCAAAGTAACCTGCATTTCGGTAAAAATGCTTGTAGCTGAGAATCCTGTGGTCCGGGCGTATAGAGACTGCAGGATTCCGGTTATAAAATGAAAAATTTTGTATGTGAATGAAATAAGAGGAGCGGAAGCGGCATACCCTGCGTCAGTTGGGTATGCCGCTTTCATCATATGGATCACTTTTGTTTTTAAATTTACCCGTTGTGCAAAATGACGAATTGTGATGCTGAGAATAAAAGATGTTGAAGCAATCTGACGGGTGTTATAAAATAATAATAGCTATATGTGCGAAAGATGGAAAGGAGATGGAGTGGATGAATCTGAAAAGAAACTATCAAAAAGTACACACGGCAGCAAAAAAAATTGTGGTTATGATCGTTGTTTTTGCGCTCGTTCTGGGCATGATTCCGACGGCGACACTGACATTTGCTGCAGAGAACACAGCAGAGAATACCGTCTCTGTGTATTTTAACAATACGCAGAGCAAATGGAGCAGCGTTTACGGGTATGCCTGGAAGAACAGCGGAACCACCCTTTTGGGATCATGGCCGGGAACGAAACTCAGCGAATTGAATGGTCAGGCGGGGTATTATAAATTAACATGTGAATATACTCCGCAGAGCGGCAGCACATTTAATTATATTTTTAACAATAACAGTGGCAGTCAGACAGGCAATTTGACCATAAGCAATGATGTACTTACCGCGGATGGAGGTCCGCAGGTTGACGGACGTCAGGTGACTTTTACCTATGAAAGTACAAGCGCTTCTAAGGTGATGTTAGCCGGTTCCATGAATGAATGGAGTACTACTGCAACAAAAATGGAAGAAGAAAATAATGTATTTACATATACCACTGAACTGACGCCTGGTATCTATGAATACAAATATGTTGTGGATGGGAAATGGATTAATGATCCGGAAAATCCTCTTCTTATGGTGAGTTCGGACAGTAACACCAACAATATTATTATTGTGACAGGGCTGGAAGATTCTATTGTAAGAGTAGTGAAAGGTACGGAAACGGAACTTCCTTCACAGTTGGATTATGTGACAGAAGATGGCTCTGTGGAAGAGAAGGAAGTAACCTATTCTCTGAAAACAGCGGATGCATCGGATTATATCCAGCTTAATGAAAATCGGATAACAGTAAGTCGTTCGTATGCAGAAGAAAGCATTGAACTTACAGCAGAGACTGAGGACGGTCAGGAATCGGTGGTGAAACTGGCCCTTTCCGATGCGGAATTAACAGAATGTCCGATTAAGATACATTTTGTTAACGCTTTGGGCTGGGACAGTGTTTATGCACATACCTGGAAGGAACTGGGTGAAGAGGACGAAACGATCAGCACCTGGCCGGGCAATGCGCTTGCACAGGACGAAGATAACAGTCTGTTTTATACACTGGAGGTGGATTATTTACCAGTAGAAGATGAAAGTCTGGGATATTTCTTCCATAACGGAGAAGGAACACAGACAACAGATTTAAGCGTCAGCTATGAAGATATGATTTTGAATGACAGTGTGGAATTATGGGTAGTTCCGGATACAACGGATGAGGAAGGAAAATATGTTTGTTCTGTCTTGACCACTGCTCCGGATCTGTCAGACATAATCATAAGTCCAGAGGTAAATGGAACCCAGGTAACCTTCCGGTATCAGGACAGTACTTCTGCAAAAGTGGCACTTGCAGGTACGATGAATGGCTGGAGTACGACTGCAAATTCATTGACAAAAGATGAAAATGGTATATTTACCTGTACCGTTGATCTGGAACCCGGTATTTATCAGTACAAGTACGTTCTGGGTGGAACAACATGGATAAACGATCCCCAAAATCCAACTACGGTAGGTAAAGACAGCAACAGTGTTGTTGTTGTATCAGATCAGGATGCTGTCGATAAGAATGAAGTGACGGTAAAACTGCATTACAGCAGAAATGATGTGACTTATACCGGCTGGAATGCCTGGATGTGGTTGGATGGACAGAACGGTGCGCAGTATGATTTTGTGGAAGAAGACGGAGAAATGGTTGCTTCCATTACTGTAAACGGCCGCGAAAACAGTGTGGTTAATTACATTATCCGTAAGAGCATTGATGGTGAGGAATGGTCAGAAAAAGAAGGCGAAGAAGACCGCAGTATTAATATAGGCAACGTGCTTTCAGGAACGGTTCATTACTATGTAAATTCCGGTTCTGTATCCGGAACGAAAGTGCTCGGCCCTGATGCGATTACAGGAAACAAAATTAAATCTGCCGATTATGATTATGAAACAGGTAAGGTAGTGGTTGAGACTTCATTACCGCTTTCCGGCGAGCCGGGAGATTCCTTTACAAAAGTTTACAGTACCGACACGGAATATACAGTTACGGAAATCGTATCAGAGGGATGTATTTATACATTAACACTGGATAAGGCCATCACTTTGGGAGAACTGTATAAAAACTATAAGCTCACATTTGAAGATTATGACTATGATATCAATACATCCGGTATCTATGCTTCGGATAAGTTTGCAGAAGAATATACCTATGACGGAGATGATTTAGGTGCAGTCTGGTCGGAAGAGGCTACCACATTTAAGGTATGGGCCCCGACTGCTGAAACGGTAAAACTGAATCTTTATACCACCGGTTCGGATGAAGAAGAAGGTGCAGTTTCTTATGGAAGTTATACCATGGCCGAAGGCGAAAAAGGTGTTTGGTCAATAAAGGTAACGGGAAATCTGAAAAATATATATTATACTTATTCGGTTACTACAGGCGGAGAAACAGAAGAAGCCTGTGACCCGTATGCAAAAGCAACCGGTGTGAACGGTGAGCGTGCAATGGTTGTCGATCTGGATTCCACAGATCCGGAGGGCTGGGATGAAGATGTAAGCCCGAATAAAGACATGGAATATACGGATGCGATCATTTACGAATTGCATGTCAGAGATTTCTCAATCGATGACAGCTCCGGTGTATCAGAGGCAAATCAGGGTAAATATCTTGCATTTACAGAAAAAGGAACAACAACAGAAAATGGTGTGAGTACAGGCATTGATTATCTGAAAGATCTGGGTATTACCCATCTTCACCTGCTTCCTGTTTATGATTATGGTTCTGTAGATGAAACAAAGTTGGATACAGAACAGTTTAACTGGGGCTATGATCCGGTAAACTACAATGTTCCGGAAGGCTCCTATTCCACAAATCCATATGATGGAAATGTAAGAGTGAACGAGATGAAGCAGATGATACAGTCTCTGCATGACAATGGTATTAATGTTATCATGGATGTCGTATACAATCATGTATACGATGCAGACACATTCTGTTTTAACGAAATCGTACCGGGCTATTTCTCAAGAACAAATGCAGACGGAAGCTATTCCAACGGTTCCGGATGCGGAAACGACACTGCTTCAGAAAGAGAAATGGTACGGAAATACATTGTGGATTCTGTTATGTACTGGGCAGAAGAATATCATATTGACGGATTTCGTTTTGACCTGGTAGGACTTTTGGATACAGAAACGATTAATGAAGTGGTAGATACCGTTCACGAAAAATATCCGGATACTATCTTCTACGGCGAAGGATGGACGTTAGGTACCGCAGTAGAAGAAGGGTATACCATGGCAACCCAGGCAAATGCCGCAGAAACACCGGATTTTGCTTATTTCAATGATACAACCCGCAACATACTGGCCGGAACCAATGGACAGAGTACAGGATTTGTATCAGGGCTTACCGGAGTAGAAGAGACAATCAGTCAGTGCTTTACCGCGACTACCGCATGGTGTCCGAGTCCGACACAGACAGTAAATTATGTATCCTGTCACGATAATTATACATTGATGGACAAACTGAAACTTACCAGGTCAGATGCATCACAAAGCGATCTGATTAAAATGAATAATCTGGCAGCCGCAGTCTATATGACCTCTCAGGGTATCTCCTTTATTCACGCCGGAGAAGAATTCCTGCGGGATAAAGTGGACGAGAATGGCAAGATTATTGAAAACAGCTATAACTCGTCTGATTATGTAAACAAACTGCGATGGGATGATCTGGAAAATGATACTTATGCAGATGTATCTGACTATTATAAAGGACTGATCCAATTCCGTAAAAATCATGCGGCACTTCGGTTGACAACTGCGGAGGACGTTGCAGCGAATGTGAAATATAAGTGGATTACAAATGAAGTTCTATTATTCGATATTAATGGAAAAGACAGTATATCAGATGAAGTATCGGACGGTATTGTTGTTATTTTTAATGCATCTGCAGCCAGCAAAACAATTAATCTGACCAATGCCGGTGTTGAAGCTGGAGAATGGAAAGTATGTATTGACGATGAAAATGCCGGTATTGAGGTATTGGATACAATTACAAACGGCCAGGTAACCGTGGATCCGATTTCCGCTATGGTTCTGGTAATGGGTGAAACCGTGGATACGGACTCGGTATATACAAAAAATCAGGGATCTGACATATCACCAGCAGATGAACTCAGGATCAATTCGGTAACTGCCAGCCTGGAATCCCCGCAGACAAAGGGAACTACCGTAAAATTCACTGTGGATGCGGAAGGAGGAGAAGGAACGCTGCAGTATTGTTTCTATCGTGTGAAGGACGGAATAACAACCGTATTCCGTGATTACAAGGAGAGAAACTGGGCAAATGCAAATCCGGGAACAGCCGGTACCTATACCATCTATGTGGATGTGAAAGATGAAGCAGGGAATGTGGTAACAGAAGAAATGACTTATACATGGAATCCGGAAGTCAAAGAACTGGAGATTCATTCTTTTGAAGCCAGTCTGGAATCCCCGCAGACAAAGGGAACCACTGTAAAATTCACTGTGGATGCGGAAGGCGGAGAAGGAACGCTGCAGTATCGTTTCTATCGTGTGAAGGACGGAACAACAACCGTATTCCGTGATTACAAGGAGAGAAACTGGGCAAATGCAAATCCGGGAACAGCCGGTACCTATACCATCTATGTGGATGTGAAAGATGAAGCAGGCAACATTGTAACAAAATCCATGGAATACACATGGGAACTTCCGTGATGAGAAATGTTTCCGCAAAGAAACGGAAAAGATAACGGAATGAGATAAGAAGCAGTAATGTTTGATTCTTAAAAGGCGGGACTGGTTATACAAAATGTATAATCAGTTCTGCTTTTTTCTGTCATTTTGTTTTCTTTTTTGTGGTGAAGTATGTGAAAAAATGCTAAAATAGGTACGGAAAAAGTAACTTAGAGGCAATCCAAAAATGAATGCATGAATGCAGATCGGATTGCACTTTTTAAATACAGAAAATTGGAATAAAAAGAACAGGAGACCAGAATGATTCTTACAGAAGACAGAAGTTATGTGATTTCTTTGGATATGGAAGAAAACGATGAAACCACCGGCCTTGGCGGCGGACAGGTGGAACTGGAGTTTACCAACCGGGAGCTGCTTCATGCCATTATAACCTGTGGTATGCCCATGCAGAGACTGACCCCCCAGTTTACCGATAAAAGAAAATCAGAAATATTGTATAAAATGTTTCTTGTGGAAGCAGCATTGGAAGTTGAGGGAGACCGTTTGAAAAAGTCTGCCCGCACCATGTATCTGGATTCTTCTGAAAAAAGTGTGATTTCCTATTATCTGGGCATGTTTTTCACAAAATTGATCAGCAGACGTCTGTTTGATGTGGACTATCTGGTGAACCTGAATCTGGTGGAAAAAAGTTCGAATGAGTATATTGACTATTTCTGCAGCAAATGGCGTCCGGATATGATAGGATATAAAATTTGGGATGATGCGTGGAGCGTATGGGAGGCAAAAGGCGGAAGCAACCGCAGGGCTCCGGCTCTTGCAAAGGGGTGTGAGCAGGCAGGCGATATCGCATCAATTAATCATAAAAAGCCGGATCCGGCAGCTGTTTGTATGACGTATTATGACCATGGATATCTGCGCGCGATTATTAAGAAGACAAGCAGTGAAGAAGGTGCACCGGTGGATTTTGATGCAAACACCTTTTTTGAAACTTATTACCGTCCCCTTCGGGAACTTTTTATGGAGCATTGTCTGAAGACCGATAAAGAACTTAAAAATGTGGAAGTGGAGATCGCTGTTCCGGATTACGGATTGGACGGTCCGGTAAAAGAAGACCGAAGGATTCGGATCGGTATGCCGGGAGCAGCTTTTAAAGCAGTTCTTTCCGGAAATTATGAAGCACTTCGCCAGTGGGATCGTAAAGATATGCTCTGCCAGGATGGCTGTTTTTATGGAGAAGATTTCCTGTATATCAGATAAAATTCCTGCTTCAGCAGATGTGTATTTCATTTGAGTAATCTCATATAAAAGTTGACATTTTTCGATAGAGAGATATAATTGAAAACTAAACAGATTTATATTGGGATATGTTGGAGGTATGAAAATTGTTTGATGTAAGTTATCTGGCCGGGCCCGTAATCGGTGCGGTGATTGGTTATTGTACGAATTATATAGCGGTAAAAATGCTGTTTCGCCCCAAAAAGGAAATAAAAATACTGGGCTGCCGGCTGCCGTTTACGCCCGGTGTGATTCCGAAAGGGAAAGATCGTCTGGCTCATGCGGTTGGTGAAGCAGTGGGAACCAGACTGCTGACAAAAGAAGGTCTGCAGGCACAGCTTCTGTCCGAAGAGATGGAAGAAAAGGTAACCAGAAGTGTGATGGAGCTTTTGTCGGAAAGTGTGAAAAACAGTTGTGTCAATCTGACCGGTTCGGAAGATGGCTATAAAAAAATAGAAGAAAAACTGGTTCAGAAATTGACCGATGAGATCATGAATTCCGCGCGCAGCCTTCCGATTGCCGAAATCATAGGGACGGAAGCGAAGGCCGTTATTAGAGAAAAGACAGCGGGAACTATGTTTCAGATGTTTTTATCGGATGAGGTGATTGATTCGATTGTTCATCCAATCAGCGGTGTGGTTGAAAAATATATTGAGGAAAAAGGTCCTGTTTACGTGGAAGCGGAACTGCATAAAAAAATGGAATCTGCATCGGATTGCCCGATTATGGAACTGGCTGAAAGGGCAGGTGTGAACAGACAGCAGTTAAAAGATGCCATTGGCGGCATTTACAGAAAAGCCGTTTTAGCCGGAAGCAGCAAGGTTCTGGAAACCATCTCGGTTTCAGATATGATCGAAGAAAAAATCAAAGCTATGGATGTGGACGAGCTGGAACATCTGGTGATGTCCGTGATGAAAAAGGAATTGAACACGGTTGTCAACCTTGGCGCCATAATTGGATTTTTACTTGGAATTTTAAATATGTTTTTCTGATCGGATAAAATAGCTGATCGGACAGAACAGCTGATCAGCGAAACTGGGGAGGGACAATGTAAATGTTGTCTTTCCAGTCAAAAACAGGAGGAAATCAGGATGGATGTGGTCGCTATGCTGGATGAACTTCAGCGTGAAGCATTACATAATGAAGAGATAAAAAAACAGCTGCTGGCTACCAGACAGGAGGCAGAACCTCTTTCTGCATTTTGCAGAACATGCAGAGAACTGGGGTATGAACTGTATGAGATGGATGTGATCTGCGCAGGAGAGGAATTTCACGCAGCCATGAAGCGCAGCACCAACGGCGGAGGCGAAAATTCTCCGAAACTGGACTATGAAGATGATTTTTATGAATTGTTTTTTGCCAGCCTGGTCTGAAGACTGATTTATGGAACAGAAGCCATAAAACCATTTAAGCGGGATAAAGGCTGTAATATTATAGAAAACAGAAAAAAGAAGTACAGGGCGAGTCCTTCGGGACTGACTTTGTACTTCTTTTTCGTTGTTAAAAGAAAGTTAGATGCAAATCAATGCTTTGTAAAACACACAAAATTCACACTTGAAACAAGAATGAAACACTATTTTTTTATATAGTCATTTAAGATAGGAAACCACAATTTTCCTGTTAAGTCCAAATATTAAATGAGGAGATTAGAAACTATGGGAAAAAATCCAACGGACACAACGAATGATGAACTCGTTGAAATGCACAAAAGGGCACGTGTACGGAAAAAACGCAAACTCATAATCACTCTTGTTATAATTCTTGTGGCGGTTACAGCAGCGGTGATTGTGGGGGTTACGATGCTGCGAAAAAAAGTAAATGAACAGGTTAATTCGGCTTCCGGCAATGAAGTGGAATCTGCAGAAGTAACCATTGGCAGTATCAGCACCACGGTTTCCGGTTCCGGTACGCTGGAAGCGGAAGATGTGGAAACACTGGAAATTCTGAGTACACTGGAAATCGTTGATTACTATGTGGAGGCAGGCGATTCGGTGGAAGCCGGCGATTTGATCGCTGCGGTTACAAATGCTTCTCTTCTTACCTCTATGTCAGAAAAACAGGAAGAACTGGATGCACTTGATGAGGAACTGGCTGAAGCAAGCGGAGATGAGGTAAGCGAAACGATTACTGCCGGTGTGGCTGGACGTGTGAAAAAGATATATGTTTCATCCAGCGATGACATTGCCACTGCGATGTATGAAAACGGGGCACTGATGCTGCTTTCTCTGGATGGATATATGGCAGTGGATGTGGCATCTGAAACGCTGCAGGCAGGTGATTCGGTAACGGTAACGTTAGGTGACGGTTCATCTGTTGCGGGGCTTGTGGAAAAACAGGTCGGTGGTACGGCAGTTGTTCTTGTGACAGACAATGGAACAACATATGGCGATACCGTTACTGTTTATAATGCCGATGGAACGGAAGCTGGCAACGGTACTTTATATATCCACAGCCAGATGATGATAGCAGGATATACGGGAACCGTTTCTTCTGTCAATGTTTCAGAAAATGAATCTGTTTCATCCGGCGAAACACTTCTTACGCTGACCGATACAGAGACTTCCGCTAATTATGATGCGCTGCTGAAAGAACGTGGAGAAGTGGAAGAACAGTTAAATGAACTGATTAAGATTTATAAAGAAGGCGGTGTATGCGCTACAATTTCCGGCGTGGTTGACAGTATAGAAAGCGGTTCCGGAACAGCTGTTTCCGGGTATGAAATGCAGGCGGAAACCAGTGCAGAGTACACAACCGTTGCAACTATTTCTCCGGATACAACGATGGCCATTACCATCAGCGTAGATGAAATGGATATTCTTTCTCTTTCAGAAGGACAGGAAGCGACCGTGACCATTGATTCTATTGGAGAAGATTCTTATGAAGGTGTTGTTGCAGAAGTAAATACAACGGCTTCCAGTGATTCGGGTGTTACCTCATATTCTGCTGTGATACATATCGATAAAACGGAAGAAATGCTCTCGGGAATGTCAGCATCCGTTGTAATTACGATAGAAGGTAATGATAATGCAATGCTCATACCGATCGATGCACTGCATCAGACCAGCGCGACCGCCTATGTTTATACCGGGTATGATGAATCAACCGGTCAGTTCAGTGGTATGCAGGAAGTTACCATTGGACTTTCAAACAGCAATTATGTGGAGATAACCGGCGGATTAAGCGAAGGCGATACCGTATATTATACTGCTACGGAAGAAGAATCACCATTTGGCTCCGGAATGATGGATTTTGGCAATACGCCAGGCGGTATGTCAAACGGCGGAGGTATGCCGGACTCTGACAGTATGCCGGGCGGTGGAAATATGCCGGGCAGCGGAAGTATGCCGGGCAACGGAAATATGCAGGGTGGAAATATGCAGGGCGGCAGCAGTTCCGGCAGATAAGGGACGCTTAAGAAAGGTATGGGAATGTAATGATTGATTTGTATAATATATCGAAAATGTATCTGGTGGGCGACGAAGAAGTGCATGCTCTGGATCACGCTACGATGCACATTGATAAGGGA
>JAXJSH010000075.1:0-6150 GCA_036310185.1 Lachnospiraceae bacterium
GCGAATTCCATTGCAGTACGATTCGAATAAGAACTTTTTGGGACTATAGAACAGATATAGTCCCTTTTTCTTTGAAAAGCAGTCGTATGGATCGGGTTTTTAGGAAATTTTTTCGTTATTGTTTATGGAATTGTTTATGGAATTTATGGAATTTCCAAATTCCTTCTATGCAGGAACTTGAATTTTAAAAATAAACGTGCTATTATAGACAGAAATATGATTAAAGGCGTTGAATATGTGTAAGTAGTATGCGTTTTTTTCATTCAGAGAGTAGATGTCATTGGCTGTGAGCATCTTATGAAACCCGCATAACGAATTTCAGCATAGGAGCTTCTTACGAATTCATAAGTAAGATGTAGTCACTGCATTAAAGTGAATGGAGTGCACAGCCGGACAGGCTGTGAATTTGGGTGGTACCGCGATGATCTCGTCCCTTTTGGGATGGGATTTTTTTTCGTCAAAGAAAATTTTAAAAGAAGGAGATAAATTATGTTAAACATGGAAGAATTGAAGAGCACATATCTGGCAGATCTGGGTCTGGTCAAAGATGACGAACAGCTTTCCGCATTCTGGCAGAAATATTTCGGAAAAGGCGGCTCGATTCAGGGCCTGATGAAAGAAATGAAAAACGTACCGAAAGAAGAAAAACCGGCTTTCGGTAAAATGGTAAATGAAGTAAAAGAATGGGCTTCCGGCCTTTATAAGGAAAAACAGGATGAAATCAAACTGATCGAACTGCAGAAACGTTATGAAGCAGAATCCATCGACGTGACCATCCCGGTAAAAGCAAGACAGGCCGGTAATCTTCACCCGCTGACCGCCATGAAAAACGAAATGATCAACGTTTTCGCCGGCATGGGCTTTGACATTTTTGAAGGCCCGGAAATCGAAGATGACGATCACAATTTTACAAGACTGAATGTACTGAAAGATCATCCGTCCAGAGATATGCAGGATACTTTCTGGCTGACCGAAGATCTGCTTCTTCGTACCCATACATCACCGGGACAGATCCGTGTTATGGATATGAAAAAACCGCCGATCAAAGTGCTGGTTCCGGGTAAAGTATTCCGTTCCGACAGCGATGCGACCCATTCACCGATGTTCAGCCAGCTGGAAGGCCTTGTAGTGGATAAAAATATCACCCTTTGCGACCTTCAGGGTATGCTGGATGAATTTGTAAAGAAAATCTTCGCAGATGGGGCGAAGACCAGATTGAGACCGTCCTACTTCCCGTTCACAGAACCGAGTGTAGAGGTAGACGTAAGCTGTTTCAAATGCGGCGGAAAAGGCTGTTCTCTCTGTAAAGGAACCGGCTGGATCGAGGTACTTGGCGGCGGCGTTGTAAATAAAAAGGTTTTGGAAAACTGCGGTCTTGATTCTGACGTATATTCCGGCTTTGCCTTCGGTATTGGTATTGAACGTATCGCCATGCTGAAATACGGCATCAACCATATGGGCAAATTATTTGAAAATGACGTAGAATTCTTAAAACAGTTCAAAGCTTAATCGGAGGTTATCATGAAAGTATTATATAGTTGGTTAAAAGAATATGTGGATATTGACCTGGGACCGAAGGAACTGGAGACAAAACTCTTTTCTGCAGGTTTCGAAGTAGAAGGTATGGAATATCTTGGCGAAAACATTGAAAAAATCGTAATCGGTCAGATTACTTCCATGGAAGCATATGAAGGAACCCATCTTCAGATCTGTCACGTAAACTGCGGACAGCACGGAGAGGATCACCTGATCCTGACCGGCGCCACCAATGTATTTGTGGGCGCACGTGTACCGGCAGCTCTCGTTGGCGCAAAACTGCCAAACGGAATGGAAATCCAGCCGAGAAAAATGAAAGACATGATGTCCTACGGTATGTTATGTTCCGGCGGCGAACTGAACCTGGATCCGCAGTGGTATCCGACTGCAGGCGTAGACGGAATCATGATTCTGGATGAAGATGCTCCGATTGGTGAAGACATCAAGACATATATGGATCTGGATGATTATCTGTTCGATATTTCCGTAACAGCAAACCGTCCTGACTGTCAGTCTGTAGTGGGTATTGCCCGCGAAGTTGCGGCTTTCCTTGGAAAACCGATGAAAGATCCGGATTACAGCTATACAGCAGACGAAACCGTAAATGAAAATATCAGCATTACGGTAAAGGATCAGGATCTCTGCCCGAGATACCTTGGTCACTATATTTACAATGTAAAACATGTGGAATCTCCCCTTTGGATGAAACGTCGTCTGATCGCATGCGGACACAATGCAATCAGCGTAATGGTAGATATCACAAACTACGTCCTTCTTGAAATCGGTCAGCCCATGCATGCGTTTGACCTGAGTGACCTGGCAGGTTCAGCAATCGTTGTCCGCAGAGCAGAAAACGGAGAAGAACTGATCACCCTGGATGAAAAAACACGTGTATTGACAGAAAACAATCTGGTAATCGCCGATGCAGAAAAAGCAGTCGGACTTGCCGGTGTTATGGGCGGTCTGAACAGCGGAATCAAAGATACCACAACCGAAATCGTATTTGAAGCAGCAAAATTCTTAAAAGACAATGTACGTAAAACATCCAGATACCTTGGTTTAAGATCCGATGCCGCTGCAAGATTTGAAAAGGGTATCGACGAATATACCGTTGAATGCGGTATGGCACGTGCACTGAATCTGACACAGACCCTTGGCGCTGCACAGATCAGTTCCACTTCCTTTGACATAAGCGCAGGTGCATCCAAAGAAAAACGGGTGATTTATGTAGAAACTGCAAAAGTAAACGCAGTGCTTGGCATCGAAGTTCCGGAAGAGACTATGGTACAGATTTTAAATGCACTTCAGTTTGAAGTAACTTTAAAAGACGGTGTGCTGGAACTGGCTGTTCCGCGATACCGTGAAGATATTGAAAACTATCAGGATATCGCAGAGGAAATCATCCGCGAATACGGCTATGATAAACTGGTTCCGACTTTCCTGGATGCTGCTCAGGTAACAAACGGCGGTCTTACCCCTGAACAGAGCAGAGAACTGAATGTGAAAAACTTCCTGTGTGCACTTGGTTATTATGAAATTCAGACTATCGCAATGTGCTCCAGAAAAGATTTGGATCTGTTCATGATTCCGGAAGATGCAAAAGAGCGCCAGGTAATCGAACTGTTGAACCCGATTACCGAAAATCTGGCAGTCATGAGAACCATTATGGCTCCGTCCATGGTGAAAGTAATTACCGATAATATCAAAAATGAACATGAAGAACTGAGACTGTTCGAACTTGCAAATGTTTACCTTCCAAAGGCACTTCCGTTGACCGAAGCTCCGGAAGAAAAGAAAATCCTCTGTATGGCAAACTGCGGTCAGGATGAAGATTTCTTTACCATGAAGGAAACCATCGAAGCATTTGCAGCAAACTATACGCTGGATTTCACATACAGGAGAGGCACTGTTCCATATCTGCATCCGACCAGAACAGCAGAAGTATACTGTAAAGGACAAAAAATCGGTCATTTTGGTCAGCTTCGCTATGAAATCATCGATAAACTCAGCATTGCAGAAGGCAAAAAAGCAGATACCAAAATCTTTGTGGCAGAACTTGATTACTCTCTGTTATCCGGAATGTTCAAAAAAGAGATCAAATATGTACCGGAAACCGGTTTTGCAGCAAACAGCAGAGACTTATCCGTTGTTCTGGATAAGAGCGTAGAGTGCGGTACACTGATCGAAGCCATCGAATCCAGCGATGAACTGATCAAAAAAGTGGATATCTTCGATATCTTTGAGAGTGAAAAACTGGGACTGGATAAGAAGAGTATCGCTTTCCGCATCAAACTGGAAAGTGCAGAAGCTGATGTGACAGATCCGATGACCGATACGGTTGTGGAAAAAGTTGTTGCAGCACTCAGTGAAAAACTGGGCGCTCAGATGAGAATGTAAGAAAAAACAGACAATTATATCATGCAATGTTAAAAGGGGAAGGTTTTAAAAAATCTTGCCCTTTTAACCCCAATTGACAAAAATACATTCCATATGTATAATTTACGTGTCACTGTGATTGTTTATCACTGTATTGCGCGAAAGTGCATGCTTATACATATAAAGGAGACAGGCAAATGGAACCAAGAATAGCAGCAATAAAAAGAGTTACAAAAGAGACCGCCATCGAATTAACTTTAAATCTGGATGGTACCGGCATTTGCAATGTTGATACGGGAATCGGTTTCTTAGATCATATGATAGATGGTTTTTCCAGACACGGGCTTTTTGATATTGACCTGAAATGTGAGGGCGATCTCCATGTTGACTCCCATCACACCATTGAAGATGTGGGAATCGTACTTGGCAAGGCAATCGCAGAAGCCGCAGGCGATAAAAAAGGAATCAAACGGTATGGCAGTTCCATTCTTCCCATGGATGAAGCGCTGATCCTCTGTGCCGTTGATTTATCCGGACGCCCTTATTTTGTTTCAGATGCCCGGTATACGACAGAACGAATCGGAACGCTGGATACTGAAATGATTCACGACTTTTTCTATGCAGTATCCTATTCAGCAGCGATTAATCTGCATATAAAACAGCTGAGCGGTGTGAACAATCACCATATAGCAGAAGCCAGTTTTAAAGCATTTGCAAAGGCACTTGATATGGCAACTCAAAAAGATGACCGCATCACAGGTGTATGGTCTACGAAAGGAACATTATAAAAATGAAGAAATTACTTATTCCCTGCTTATATATGCAGGATTGTCAGGCTGTTACCGGCTTTGGGCAGAAAACTATTTTCGAAAGCGGAGATGTGCTTGCACTGACAGATTATTACAGCAACAACGGAGCAGATGAGCTGCTTATTTTCGACTTCAGCACTTCCGATGGAGAGCACGATGCGGCGATCGGCAAAATAAAAGAAATCTGCGAAGCTGCGGAAATCCCGGTAATCGGTGCAGGAAACATCAAACGTATGGAAGATGTGAAAAAGCTGATTTACGCCGGATGTGCCAAAGTGGCACTGAATTTTTCCAAAGAGTCCAATGTGGCATTGCTGGAAGAGGTATCCAAACGTTTTGGAAAAGAGAAAATGACCGTATGCATTTCCTCTGCCCAGGAGTTTCTGAATAATCGCGAACAGATTGAAGCGTATGCATCCATGGTAATCTGTCTTGGAGAATTTTGCGGTCAGATCAAATCCTGTTCTGAAATTCCGGTAATCGAAATGACCGGTGCAGCCACCGACCCAGAAGTGAAAGAACGACTGAAATCAGGTGAACTGGATGGTGTTACCGGACTTTATGTCAGCGATACCAAAAATGATCTGATGAGTTTTAAATATGCCTGCAAACAGGAACAGATCGATGTAAATACGTTTGAAAGCAAAATGGCCTGGAGCGAATTCAAATTAAACAGCGATGGCATGATTCCGGTCATTGTTCAGGATTATAAGACCGATGAAGTACTCATGCTGGCTTATATGAATGAAGAGGCGTTTGATACCACTCTGAAGACGGGCAAAATGACATACTGGAGCCGCAGCCGCAATGAACTGTGGATCAAAGGACTGACCTCCGGACATTACCAGTATGTAAAATCATTGACCATGGACTGCGACAATGACACCATGCTTGCAAAAGTATCTCAGGTGGGAGCTGCCTGTCACACGGGAAAAAGAAGCTGCTTCTTTAATGAACTGGTGAAAAAAGAATACGATGATACAAATCCGCTGCGTGTATTCCAGGATGTGTATGATGTAATCCTGGATCGTAAAGCGAATCCGAAAGAAGGTTCTTATACCAACTACCTTTTTGACAAAGGAATTGATAAAATCCTGAAAAAAGTAGGAGAGGAATGTACGGAAATCGTAATTGCAGCAAAGAATCCGGACAAAGAAGAAATTAAATACGAAATCTCAGATTTCCTGTATCATGTTATGGTTCTTATGGCTGTAAAAGACGTGAGCTGGGAAGATATTACAAAAGAATTGGCACATAGATAAAAGACACATAGATAAAATTTATCTATAAGCTTCCGCGACTGCATAGAAGTATGTGGTCTGCGGGAGCTTTTTTATTTGTCCCTTAACTGTATCATATGATACCAGGGTCAAAAGGTCACATGTTTCATGCCTGCATGAAAAAATGTGACTTTGAGACCCGCAAAACA
>JAXJSH010000076.1:0-29110 GCA_036310185.1 Lachnospiraceae bacterium
ACAATATCTTGACACCAGAGGGAATTCTGAAGGGAAACAGTCCGTACCTTTATGGGGAAGCTGTAAAAGCCAATCTGAGGCGCGGGGCGAGGAGACTGCCGGGAATCACACAGTGGCCGAATCCGGAACTGGGGTATTGTGTCCTTAAAAAACAGGCAGGATGAAAGGTGAAACAGGTGAATACAATTGACAAATTAATCTTAAAAACAGGTTCACTAACGTATTGCATATGACAAAACTGCAGCCCCGGACCGATAGCAATATCCAGCTGGTCCACCTTTTTAATCCAGCCTTTATTTCCGGTGAGAGAGGTAATCTGATCGACGAAAAATGTCTGAAATCTGGCTCAGAATATTGGAACTCATGGAAGAAAAGATGAGTGGAAAAGCCACGTATTCCAAATCAAATGCACAGATTAAGCAGATGATGATATACGTACAGGAACATTACTCAGAAAAAATATTTGAGGAGACTACAATATGAATGATATAAAAATTGCTTTTTTTGATATTGACGGAACACTTATCGATATGAATAAGAAAGTCATGTCTGAAAAAATGCTGGAAACATTAATCCGATTAAAAGAAAAAGGCATTATGATCTGTATTGCGACAGGCAGAGCGCCGGTAAGCCTGCCCAGGTTTCAGAACATCGAATTTGATGCGTTTTTAACATTTAATGGTTCCTATTGCTTTAATAAGGATCAGGCAATTTTTTGTAATCCTATTCCAGCCAGTGATGTGAAAAAAATTATTCAAAATGCTGCCGCAATCAACCGGCCCGTATCACTTGCCACAAAGGACCGGTTAGCGGCCAATGGAAAGGATCAGGATCTGGCGGATTATTATAGCATTGCAAATCTTGAAGTTGCGATCGCGGATGATTTTGAAGCGGTGGTCAATGAAGAAATCTACCAGGTGATGCTGGGATGTTTTGAGGAAGAATATTTTCAAATAATGAAAGATGTTGACAATGCAAAGATTACAGCCTGGTGGGATCGGGCAGTGGATATCATTCCGGCTGACGGCGGAAAAGGAACAGGCATTGAAAAGATTCTGGAATACTATCATTTGGACAAGTCCCAGGCAATTGCTTTCGGTGATGGAAATAACGATATAGAAATGCTGCAGGCGGTGGGACTGGGTGTAGCAATGGAAAATGCATCGGACAAATTAAAAGGGATAGCAGATGATATATGTGGGCATGTTGCAAATGACGGCATATATCACTACTGTTTGGAACATGGATTGATATAAAACAGGAAAAATGCCCCTGTTAACTGACGGTTGCAACCGCAGGTTGACACATTTCCAAGCGCAATTGGTGGTTGTCAACCGCTTTTTCTGCTATAATAAGCTCATCTTAAGAGAGGACAACACGATATCGTGGCTAAAATTTTTAACAAATTGATATGAGGAGGCATTATGATTTTAGCAGAAAAAATTATGAAATTGAGAAAGCAGAACGGCTGGTCTCAGGAAGAACTTGCAGTTCGTCTGAACATTTCCAGACAGTCTGTATCAAAATGGGAAAGTACCGCGTCTATCCCGGATCTGGATAAGATTATCAAATTGAGTGAAATTTTTGGGGTCAGCACGGACTACTTATTAAAGGATGAAATTGAGGAGGACGCCGGTCTGTTGGAAACCGTTGAGGAATCAACAGGGATGGAACAGGAGCGGGAGAAAGTGAGAAGTGTATCCCTGGAAGAAGCGAATGTTTATATGGATTTGCTTGGGCAGGTATCAAAAAAGATTGCCGGTGGTGTGGCTGTCTGTATTTTGTCACCGATCCTGTTGATTCTTTTAAGTGGAATGTGTGAATACAAATTGGTAGACATGACTGAAAATATGGTGTCAGGAATCGGTCTGACTGTTTTATTGATTATGGTAGCCGGCGCAGTAGGTACCTTTATTATGTTTGGTACGAAACTGGAGCGATATATCTATATGGAAAATGAAACCCTGGAACTCCAGTATGGTGTTTCCGGTATTGTGGAAAAGAAAAAAGAAATCTTTGATCCCACATATAAGAAATGTATTACCATCGGTGTGATCCTTTGTATTTTAAGTGTGCTTCCGATTATGATAGCACTTGCATTCAGCGCTTCGGATATGGTTTTTGTTTATTGTGTAGATATTCTTCTGGTGCTGGTGGCCATCGCGGTGTATCTGTTTGTGTGGTCAGGAATGATTTACGGGGGATATCAGAAACTTCTGGAAGAGGGAGAATACTCCCGTGAGAAAAAACTGACCAGAAAAAATACGGAAGTATTTGCACAGGTTTACTGGTGTATCATGGTGGCAATTTATCTTGGATATAGTTTCCTTACGGGCAAATGGAATATCAGCTGGGTGATCTGGCCGGTAGCAGGTGTGCTGTTTGGAGCGTTGGGGGGTATTGTGTCAGTGGTTCGGAAAAAATAGCACAGTGACAGTGTATTACATAATCTCAGGAATTCAGAAACGGGTTCCTGGGATTTTTTTGTATAAATAGCAGAAAAGCTGTGTTATCATATTTATGAGAACGGAACTTTTCCGGCATAAATAGTTGAATAATACCTGACGAAACAGGGATGAACGTATAATGGAAAATACTGATCTGGGAGGGAAAAATATGATTTACAGTGATTTTCAAGGTAAAAAACTTTCTTTATTGGGATTTGGAACCATGCGTTTTCCGGTGCTGGAGGATGGTTCCATCGACGGGAAACAGGTTGAAGAGATGACGGAATATGCCATTTCCCATGGCGTCAATTATTTTGACACGGCGCTGCCCTATCACAATGGGGAATCGGAGCGGGTGATTGGCCGTGCTTTAAGGAAATATCCGAGGGAGAGCTATTATCTGGCGGACAAATTTCCAGGCCATCAGGTTATGGATAATTTTGATCCGGCCCCCATATTCGAACGTCAGCTTGCAAAATGCGGGGTGGACTATTTCGATTTTTATCTGCTTCACAATGTTTATGAAAATTCCGTTGACACATACGAAGACCCCAAATGGGGAATCATGGAGTATTTCCGTGAGCAGAAGCGGCTGGGACGAATCAGACACCTTGGTTTTTCCACCCACGGCAGTACCCAGTTTATTCGTGAATTCCTGGACAGACACGGGGAAGATATGGAATTTTGTCAGATTCAGTTGAACTATCTGGATTGGACCCTTCAGGATGCGAAAGGGAAATATGAGCTTTTGACAGAGCGGGGCATTCCGGTGTGGGTAATGGAACCGGTCCGTGGGGGAAAACTGGCAAAACTAAGCGATGAAAACGAAGAAAAGCTGAAAACCCTCCGTCCGAAGGAGACGATTCCGGCCTGGGGATTCTGTTTTCTGCAGGGGCTGCCCAATGTAAAAATGATTCTGAGCGGCATGTCCAATCTGGAACAGATGAGAGATAATGTGAAAACCTTTTCAGAGAGCAGGCCATTGACAGACAGAGAGTCAGAACGGATTTTGGAAATTGCGGAAGGAATGAAAGACAGTATTCCATGTACCGCCTGTCGTTACTGCTGTGAGGGCTGTCCGAAAGGATTGGATATTCCGAAGCTGATCGGTATTTTTAATGAAGTCCGTTTTATGCCGACCACAATTTCGGCCATGCGCGTTGAGTTCCTGCCGGAGGACAAGAAACCGTCCGCCTGCATCAGCTGCGGAAAATGTAAAAAGATCTGCCCGCAGAACATTGATATTCCGCAGGCAATGCAGGATTTGACAAAAGCACTGGAAAAGATCCCGAGCTGGACGGAAGTCTGCCGCCAGAGGGAGGCGGCTCAGAAGAAGTTGGAAAATAAGTAGTTGGGCTGGTCATTTTATTTACAATTTTGTTATCAGCTGGTAGAAGGTAAATTAATTGTCTATACCAGTTTCTGGAGTGAAAGTGTACTATTTTTATGTGCCAGCAGCATTTATTGGTATGGTTAATTACTTTATGAACTACTGGGAAAGCCTGGGTGTAAATTATACGTGAGCATCTGCTCACAAAGTAGAATTTACACCCAGGCTTTCCTGCCTTTTGATCCGTTATTAAATTATATAGTGATCTGCCGGTTCGATCTTCATCAGATCAGCCAGTGTGATACCGTCAAAATAGTCATTGATCATGCCGGTCAGTTCCTGCCACATTGGAAGGGTCCGACAGTCAGCTGCGCGTTCGCAGGTCTTTCCATCACAGGCCTGACAGGCAACCGGTGCAAGTGATCCTTCGGTCAGCCGTAGAATAGCACCTACCCGGTAATCCTGAGGATCATGGCAGAGACGGTAACCGCCGCCTTTGCCGTGAACGCCTTCAATCAAATGATTTTTTGTGAGAACAGGGACGATCCGTTCCAGGTATTTTAAAGAAATCTCCTGTCTTTTTGCCACATCTTTCATGGGAATATAATTTCCGTTCCAGTGTTCAGCCAGATCGATCATTACGCGCAGAGCATATCTGCCTCTTGTGGAAATCATCATATCTTTTTACCTCATCCGTTCGATCCGTGTGGTGTCATCAAGCAGAAAATATTTCGTAAAGTGCACGGAGTCATTGTTTTAAATCAAAATGTGCCGGCGGATTAATCGGCAAACAGTGCTGTGGACAGATAGCGGTCGCCGGTGTCCGGAAGCAGTGCCACAATTGTTTTGCCCACATTTTCCGGCCGTTTTGCCAGTTCGATGGCAGCCCAAAGGGCAGCGCCGGAGGAAATGCCAACCAGAACACCCTCGCTTTTTCCGATCAGTTTTCCGGTGGAAAATGCATCTTCATTTGTAACCGGAATGATCTCGTCATAGATGTTGGTATCCAGTACAGTAGGAATAAATCCGGCACCGATTCCCTGGATTTTGTGTGCACCCGCAACACCGGTTGAGAGGACGGCAGAAGAGGATGGCTCCACTGCAACAACTTTGACATCCGGATTCTGGGATTTCAGATAGCGGCCCACTCCGGTGATAGTGCCGCCGGTGCCCACACCTGCAACAAAAATGTCCACATCACCATCTGTGTCTGCCCAGATTTCCGGGCCGGTGGTGCGGCTGTGGGCGGATGGGTTGGCCGGGTTCTCGAACTGACCGGGAATAAAACTCTGCGGTATTTCGGCAGCCAGTTCCTGGGCTTTTGCAATAGCACCTTTCATACCTTTGGCACCTTCGCTCAGTACCAGTTCTGCACCGTAGGCTTTCATCAGCTGTCTGCGTTCGATGGACATGGTGTCAGGCATAACGATAATGATGCGGTATCCTCTGGCCGCTGCGACCGCTGCCAGGCCGATTCCGGTATTTCCGGAGGTGGGCTCAATGATCACGGAACCCGGTGCCAGCTTTCCGGTGGCTTCCGCTTCGTCGATCATGGCTTTTGCCACACGGTCTTTGACGGAACCGGCCGGGTTAAAATATTCCAGTTTTGCAAGAATTTTTGCCTTGAGGTTCAGATTTTTTTCAATGTGGGATAATTCTAAAAGTGGTGTTCTGCCGATCAGCTGGTCGGCAGAAGTATATATGTTGGACATAATGTTATTCTCCTTATTCATTCAAATGTGTTGTACCTGTTCAAAGCTGCCCTCTGAACAGGTACGGTTTTTATATATGTTTCTTTTTATTATTGTACGGATGATTTGGCGTTTCGTCTATATTATTTTTGGTAATTGCCCATTTTGTGCGATTCTGAACAGCTGCTCTATTTCACTGCTTCAAATCCATGTTCCAGATCGGCAATGATATCATCGATATGCTCGGTACCGATGGACAGACGCACCGTATTCGGTTTGATGCCGCCGGCCAGCAATTCTTCTTCCGTCATCTGAGAGTGGGTGGTGGAAGCCGGATGGATGACCAGAGATTTTACATCTGCCACATTTGCAAGCAGTGAGAAAAGTTCCAGACTTTCGGTAAATTTCTGAGCTTTTGCCGCGTCACCTTTGATCTCAAAGGTAAAAATGGATGCTGCACCCTTCGGGAAATAGCGGTCGTATAATTCCTTTTTCTTACCGGTTTCCAGAGACGGGTGGTTTACTTTTTCCACCTGCGGATGATTTTTCAGGAAATCCACCACTTTCAACGCATTTTCAACATGGCGTTCTACGCGAAGAGAAAGGGTTTCCAGTCCCTGAAGCAGCAAAAAGGAATTAAACGGAGAGATGGTCGCACCCTGGTCTCTCATTAGTGTAGTACGGATCTTTGTAATGTATGCAAGATTTCCGCATGCTTTTGTAAAAACAACTCCATGGTAGGATGGATTGGGCTGGCTTAAGCCCGGGAACTTATCGTTCTGTGCCCAGTCAAAATTGCCGGAATCGATGATGACACCGCCCATTACGGTACCGTGTCCGCCGATGAATTTTGTTGCGGAGTGAACGACCACATCAGCTCCGTGTTCAATGGGACGAAGAAGATAAGGGGTTGCAAATGTGCTGTCCACGATCAGTGGGATTCCGTGTCTGTGGGCAACTGCCGCCACTGCCTCCAGATCCACCACGTCCGAATTGGGATTTCCCAGCGTTTCGGCGTAGAGCAGTTTTGTGTTTGGCTGGATGGCTGCTTCAAAATTCGCCGGATCGGACGGATCAACAAAGGTGGTTGTGATGCCCTGATCTTTCAGTGTATTTGCAAACAGGTTATAAGTTCCGCCGTAAATGTTCGTGGAAGATACAATGTGATCGCCGGCCAGCGCAATATTCTGAACGGCATAGGTGATTGCGGCAGAGCCGGAAGCTGTTGCCAAAGCAGCAGCGCCGCCTTCCAGAGCGGCAATACGTTTTTCAAATACATCAGAGGTGGGGTTCATCAGCCGGGTGTAAATGTTGCCCCCCTCGGAGAGACCAAAGCGGCCTGCCGCCTGTGCTGAGTCTTTAAATACATAAGAAGTTGTCGCATAAATCGGTACGGCACGGGCATCTGTTGCCGGGTCCGGGTTTTCCTGTCCTACGTGTACCTGTAATGTTTCGAATTTATAATTTGCCATAATGTAATTTCCTTTCCTTCTGTTTGATTTTTGTCTTTCATATAAAAGCTGTTTTGCCAGCACTTACAGAATGAAATCCCGCATACACAAGTGTATGCCCCAGGGGATTTTTTCTGCAAAATCATTTTATGAGTATTCTGCAAAAATCACATTCGTCCGAATCGGAAATTTTCTCTCAATAGTTTTTCAAAAAGTAATGTCATAATAAATACCTACCTGTTTAGTTGGTAAATAGATAATAACCCTATTTACCTACTGTGTCAATAGGTAATATAAAATTAATTTATAAAAAAGCCGGGAAAGATAGATTTCTCTTTCTGGACTGCCTTTTTAATGCTAAAATAAATGATACCAGGGTCAAAAGGTCAAAATACCTTTTTACCCTGGTATCAGTAAATATTTACGGGAAATCGTAACCTGAATGCGTAAAAAATCATTCGCAGAAAAAATCTGGCTGCGAACAGACGGGAGAAAACTATGGCAGAATTGAGCACCCTGTGTTATATAGAGCGTGATGGACAATATCTCATGCTGCACAGAACGGTTAAGAAAAATGATGTGAACAAGGATAAATGGATCGGCATCGGCGGTCATTTTGAAGAAGAGGAGAGCCCGGAGGAGTGTGTGCTCCGGGAGGTAAAGGAAGAAACGGGCTATAGGCTGACGTCCTACCGGTATCGCGGGCTAGTGACATTTGTGTCCGGTACAGGAATTACGGAATATATGTCCCTTTTTACCGCGGATGCGTTTGAAGGTGATCCCATTCCCTGCGATGAGGGGGAACTGGAATGGGTGGATATTGATCAGGTATGGAACCTGAATATCTGGGAGGGGGATAAGATTTTTTTCCGCCTGCTGGATGAAAATCGTCCCTTTTTCTCACTGAAACTGGTCTATGACGGCCAGGATAAGCTGGTTGATGCGATTCTGGACGGTCAGCCCATGGAACTTTTTGATATTTTAAATGAAGATGGAACGAAAAGCGGTCTGATCCGGGAGCGTGGCGTTGCACACCGTGAGGGAAGTCTGCATGCAACAGCCCACATATGGGTGGTACGTCCCAATGAAAAGAGCGGATATGACGTGATGCTGCAGAAACGCAGTCAGAATAAGGATTCCAATCCGGGATGCTACGATATTTCCTCTGCCGGTCATATTTCTGCGGGTGATGAAGTGCTGCCCTCTGCCCTGCGTGAACTTTCCGAAGAACTTGGAATCCGGGCAAAACAGGAGGAACTGCACTATGTGGGCGTCCAGCAGAAGCGTAGAGAAAAAGTTTTTTACGGAAAACCTTTTCGGGATTATGAACGCAGTTATATTTATGTCTACCGGGAGCCGGTAGACATGGAAAAGCTCACCATACAGGAATCGGAACTGGAAGAAGTCATCTGGATGGACTATGAAGCATGCAGGCAGGCGGTTCGGAACCGGACGCTGGATAACTGCATTAAAATAGAAGAATTTGAGATGCTGGGAGCATATCTGGGGATCTTGACCGGAGATTTATGATTCCGGATCGTGTTCCAGCACAGATTTCATATCTTCCGGCAGCGGCGCCACAAATTCCATCATTTCTCCCGTAATCGGATGGGGAAAACACATGCGGTGGGAATGCAGCGCCTGGCGGCCAATCCGTTCCATATCGGGATTGTACAGATAATCTCCGATCAGCGGATATCCGAGATGCTTCATATGAATACGAATCTGATGGGTGCGGCCTGTTTCCAGTTTGAGTGAAACGAGGCTGTGCCCGTTTTTTTCTTCCACGACCCGGTAATGGGTAATCGCAGTCTCTCCGTTTTCCCAGTCGATGGTCCGCTCAATGATGCTTCCTGGTTTTCGACCCAGCGGTGCGTTGATGGTACCGTTTTTTTCCGGCAAAGAACCCCGCACGATTGCCAGATATTCCCGGCTGACTTTCCGTTCTATTACCATGGAAGCCAGAATACTGGCACTGACCAGATGTTTTGCCACTACGGTAATGCCGGAGGTATCCCGGTCCAGACGGTTGCAGCAGCGGAAAATAAAAGGTTTTCCCTGTTGTTCATAGTAAAAAGCCAGGGCGTTGGCCAGAGAATTGTAATAGTTGTTCATGGAGGGATGAATTGGCATATCGGCCGGTTTGTTCAGAACAATAATATCTTCATCCTCATAGATAATGTCCAGCGGCAGCTCACAGGGCGGAATCTTTTCCGAACACTGGGTTTCGCAGATGTGGATTGCCAGATGGTCACCGGTGCACAGCTGCTGGCGCATATAATAGTGCACTCCGTTTACCATGACGCTTTTGGGCATCTGTTTTATTTCGGTCAGATTCTGCCGGGAAAAACCGCGGCGGCGGAGGAACTGTTCCACGCGCAGGCCGTTGCTGTTTTCGTCTATTAGATATTCGATCGTTCGGTTCATGTATTATATAACTCCTTGTGAAAATCCGGGCATTGTATAAAGGTCAGGAATACTGTCACCGTTAGAATATCACAAATTTGTTTATGGTGAAATAAACTTTTCGCTTCATGGCAAAATATAAAGCGGCAAAACATAAATTTCTTTTGTAAATTTCTTCATAAAGAATGGCTTGTTGAAAAAACCATGCTTTACAACTATAATGATACCAGAGCCAAAAGGTCACATGGTTCATGCTTGTATGAAAAAATGTGACCTTTTGAATCTGGTATCTTATAATAGCAATCGGCAGTACACATGCATCCGTGTCTGCAGAAATGAGGATATTATTATGAAAAAAGCAGCACCGGCCTTTGTCCTGGCCGCAGGAACGCTCTGGGGAATCATGGGGATTTTTGTGCGAAAACTTGGTACATACGGATTTTCATCCATACAGATCGCATCCCTTCGAATCATATTTGGAGCTTTGATTTTTCTTGCCATTACCGTCATATGGAAAAGAGAATTACTGAAAATAGAAATCCGGGATATTGGATTGTTTCCTGGTATGGGGCTTGTGAGCCTGCTTTTATTTACCATATGCTATTTTACAACGATAAACATGGCGTCCCTTTCCGTGGCAGCTATCCTGCTTTATACATCACCTATCTGGGTCATGCTGATGTCACTGGTCTGTTTTAAGGAGAAGATGACAAAACGGAAAGTGCTGGCGGCGGCCATGGCTTTTGGCGGATGTGTCCTTGTGTCCGGTGTGGGCAGTGGAACCCGGCTGATCTTGCGGATAAAATTCAAAAATCAGATGAATCCGGTTTTTTGCTGCTGCTGATCCTGCTGACTGCGCTTATTACGGCTGTTCTGCCATATCTTCTTTATACAATGGGATTGGCAAACATGCGCGCCAGTTCCGCCGCGATCATGGTGGCTGTTGAGCCGGTAGTGGCGACCATCGCAGGGACAGCGGTGTTTCATGAGGAGATGAACGCGGCTTCTTTTGCAGGAGTCATGCTGGTGATCGGAGCGATTGTGGTGCTGAATCTGCAGAAAGAAAAGGTATGAAGAGGGAATTTTGACGGGGAAAATGAATAGTTCCAATGAAAAAGGTTATCATCTGGTTGACAGATAAATTTCTTTACACAAAAAGTTTTCTTTGCTATACTGATTTACAATTAATTTAAATTGCTTTGAACTTCAAAAAGATGTGTACGTAAATATGTGGAATTTAATTAATTGGAACAGTGACTTTATTGCCACCGGTTTCCGGTGGTTTTTTTATGTGTTATGAGAAATGAGATTTTGGGAGCGTGATTTGAAATTATGAGAAAAGTAAAAATTTGTGCGGACAGTACCTGCGATTTGCCCGAAGAACTGATCAGGAAATATAACATTGCGGTTATCCCGCTTTGTATCGTTCTGCATGACAAAAGCTATTTTGACAAAGAAGAACTGAAACCGGCCGATATTTTCAAGTGGGCAGATGAAAATAAGACCACACCGAAAACCTCAGCAGTTGCCATAGACAAATCCATGCAGATTCTGAAACCGTATATGGATGCGGATATGGATGTGGTATTTATCGGCATTTCCGAAAGTATGAGCACCACCTGCAATGTAATGCGTCTGTTGGGAGATGAATTTGATAAAGGACGGATTTTTGTCATTGATTCCATGAATCTGACTACCGGTATCGGTCTGATGGTGCTCCGTGCTGCACAGATGGCAGAAGAAGGAAAAATGGCAGAAGAAATCGTGAAGACGATTGAAGCAGTACGTCCAAAGATTCGAAGCAGCTTTGTTGTGGATACACTTACCTATCTGGCCAGAGGCGGCCGTTGTTCCGGTGCCACAGCACTTCTGGCAAATACTTTAAAACTGCACCCCCGCATCGAAGTGAACGGCGGAAAAATGGATGTGGGCACAAAGTATCGCGGAAAGATGCGAAAAGTGCTTGTGAATTATGTAAAAGATATGGAGGAAGAACTGAAGACTGCAGATCCGTCCCGCGTGTTTATTACCCATTCCGGTGTGGATGGGGAAATCGTGGAGGAAATCCGGAGTTATCTGGAAAGTCTGGATCATTTTGAAGAAATCACAGAGTCCGTTGCAGGCGGAGTCATCTCCAGCCACTGCGGACCGGGAACTCTGGGTGTTATATATAGTTTATAGAGGAATTTATGGAATTAATAATTGAAGTTTTACATCATACCATATCAGAGAGTATTCTGATGCTGCCGTTTCTGTTTGTGGCATTTTTGATTCTGGAGGCACTGGAACATTATTCTACTCCGGTTATGAGCCGTCTGCTGACAAAGATCAATAAGGCAGGGCCGCTGGCAGGTGCCCTTTTTGGCTGTGTCCCCCAGTGCGGATTTTCCGTTATGGCCACAAATCTGTATGCAGGAGGGATTGCATCCCTTGGAACATTGCTTGCAGTATATTTGTCCACGTCGGACGAGGCGGTACTGCTGATGCTTGCGCATCCGGGCAGAGAAAAAGATATTCTCTGGCTGCTGAGCATAAAAATACTGATAGCAGTAATAGCCGGTTATCTGACAGATGTTTTTCTGGCACCGAAGATCGTCACACCTAAGGCAATCGGCAATATGTGTTCCGACTGCGGCTGCCATGAGCATCATGGAATATTAAAACCGGCAGTCCGCCATACCATTCAGGTTTTTGGCTTCCTATTACTGTTTTCCGGTGTACTGAATCTGTTGATTGAAGCGGTGGGTCTGGATGGGATATCCCGCTGTCTGCTGCAGGGAAGTATTTTGCAGCCCTTTTTTGCGGCATTGATCGGACTGATACCAAATTGTGCTTCATCCGTACTTCTGACGGAACTTTATTTGAGCGGAGCATTGTCTTTTGCATCGGTTATTGCCGGACTGTGTACCAATGCAGGTGTGGGTCTGGTGGTACTTTTCCGTGTGAACCGAAATCGGAAAGAAAATATGAAAATTCTGGGATTTCTGTACGCAATTGCCGTGGCAGCAGGTGTGATTCTCAGTATTGTCATTGCATAAGTTAATTTACAGGAATCAAACAGGATCGCTGTTTGATCTGTGCTGTCTGAAACGGCATAGATCAGACAGCGGTCTTTTTATTATATCTGGACTTTTTTGACTCTTTTCTCTGCGTTGGCAAGAATGTGCAGATGCAGCAAAAAAACATGAATATTTAAATGAAATCTCAAGAAATTGACAAAGAAGTGTAGGCAGCAAAATGATATACTGAAAGAAAAATGTTGGAGAATGAACAGGACCATGAAGGAAAAAAAGAAAAGAGTGATAAGTTTTGTTCTTATCATTCTGGTGCTGATCGGATTTGCCATACTGCTGATCTGGGGCGTTCCTGTAAGCAAACCAAAGGAAGATTCCGGTATTGACGGAAGTGTAGATTATGAGGCTCATTATGCGTTTATCGCTGAAAATATGGAAGACCGCCAGTGGCAGATGATCTGTGAGGAGACCAAACAGTATGGTTCCGCCGCAGGTGTATATGTGGAATGTATGAACGAAGACTTTACATCGGAATATACCCGTGAGGATTATATGAAAATAGCCATATCCATGAAAGTGGACGGCATTATTCTGGAAGGCGGGAATCAGGAAGGTCTGACAGAACTGGTTGACCAGGCGGTTGATCAGGGAATTCCGGTGGTCACACTGATGACAGACTGCAGTGACAGCAAAAGACAGTGTTTTATTGAGACGGGAAAATATAATCTGGGGCGTGAGTACGCCCGGCAGATCATTGCAGCTGCCACAAAGGATACCAGGAAAGTGCTGGTTCTGGTCAATGCTGCGGAAAATGACAGCAGCCAGAATCTTATTATGTCCGGAATACGTGATACGTTGGAGAATGAAGGAAATTATCTGGAACTGGAGCTGGAATCCGAGGTGGTGGGAAGCAGTGAGTTCGATTCGGCCCAGGCCATCCGCAGCCGGCTGCTCAATGAGGATGTGCCGGATATTCTGATCTGTCTGAATGATCAGGATACAAACAACGCCTATCAGGTGCTGGTGGATTACAATATGGTAAAAACCGTCAAACTGATCGGCAGTTCCACCACAGATACCATATTGAAAGGAATTCAGAAAGGTTCCGTACAGTCCGTCATTCTGGCTGATATGGATCAGACCGGAATGAAATGTATTGAAGCGCTGGGCAGTTATCGCGAGAGCAGTTATGTCAGTGACTATCTGGCTCTGGATGCGAAAGTGATCTGGAAAGATAACGTAAAGGAGTATCTGACTGATGAAGAAGCGGATTAGGTCATGGCAGAATATGAAGCTGCAGACAAAAATCTTAAGTGTATGTTTTGTCACGTTCTGTATCAGTTTTGGCATAACCCTTTATCTCAGCAGCCAGATTAATCATATTCTGGGTGAACTGGACGATACATACACAAGTAACCGCCAGCTGATGGAAACACAGAATATACTTCAGAATATTCAGGATGATGTAACGGAATATCTGAATACAAAGAGTACAGATTCCCTTACCCGATATTATGATCATGAAAATGAGTTAAATGAATTGCTGGAAGCGTTTTGCACGGAAATATGCAGCGATGAAGACAGGATCATGGAAAAAAATATTTTTTACATGTCCCAGTCCTATCTTGAAATCGCAAACGAAGCCATTCAGGCCAAGCGGGGAAGAAACATAGAGGAATATCAGAGGGCGTATGAAGATCTGACCATTCAGTATAAGTATCTATCCACCGCAGTCTACAATCTGAATAACCGGCAGTTTGAAGAAAATTCCCAGACATACGAAAATATGCTGCTGTCTACCAGACTGACCAGCTTTCAGAATACCATACTGATCGTCTGTGTTGGAATCCTGAATATGATCCTTATGCTGGTCCTTACGGGACATATGGTCAGTCCTTTGAAAAAACTGGCTGGTGCGGCAAAAGAGGTAGGAGAGGGAAATCTGGATATCCAGCTGTCCGAGACAACAAACCGTGATGAGGTGGGTATCGTGATCCGTGCATTTAACCAGATGGTAAACAGTCTGAAGGAATATATCCTGCGGCAGCAGGTCAGCATGCAGCGGGAAAACGCCATGAAGGAAAAGGCGATTCTTGCGGAAGCACATTTGAAAGATGCACAGCTGAAATATCTTCGGGCTCAGATTAACCCCCATTTTCTGTTTAATACATTAAACGCAGGGGCACAGCTGGCCATGATGGAAGAGGCCGATGATACATACCGCTATCTGCACACGGTAGCCGGATTTTACCGCTATGCAGCCGAACAGGACAGCGGACTTACCACACTTCAGAAAGAGATCGAACTGATCGATAATTATATGTACATTATGAATGTCCGGTATTCGGGGGAAATCCATTATGAAAAACAGGTGGATTCCCAGGTCCTGGACTGCCGTATGCCCGGCATGATTCTGCAGCCGATCGTGGAAAACTGTGTAAAACATGGGGTTGGCGAACTGCAGAGAGAAAAGAAGATTACGTTGGAAGTAAGTTTTGAGCATAATCAGGTTGTTGTGTCGGTCCGGGACAACGGAGTCGGCATGGCACAGGAAGTAATTGATCATCTGCTGAACGAGGAACAGGAAGAGATTCACGAATCACGGGAGGGAGGCATCGGTATGCACAATGTAATTGCGAGACTGAGAATGTATTATGACAAAAAAGATATTATGGAGATTACAAGTACCGGCGAGAACATGGGAACCGAAGTGACGCTGTATCTCCCGGCGGAAGGAGAAGAAAACGATGTATAAAGTGCTGTTGGCAGATGATGAAGGCATCGTGATCGACGCTTTGAAATTCATTATTAATAAGAGCTTCCCGGATCAGTGTATGATCGAATCGGCCAGATCCGGAAGGATGCTCATTGAAAAAGCAGAAGAATTTATGCCGGATATTGCATTCATTGATATTCAGATGCCCGGGATCAATGGAATTGGAGCCATGAAAGAAATCCGGAAGACAAACCCCCATACTATTTTTATCATTGTCAGTGCCTTTGATAAATTCGATTATGCAAAAGAAGCCATACAGCTGGGGGTTCTGGAATATATCAACAAACCTATTGAAAAAAATCAGATCGTGTCCGTGCTCAGAAAGGCAATGGAAAAAGTGGATGAGCATAAGCGAAAGCGAAGCAGCGATCTGAAAACCCAGGAAAAACTGGAAATAGTCATACCGATCATTGAAAACGGCCTGATCTACACCCTGATATCCCAGAATGCATCCGGTGAAGAAATCGACAGTTATGTTAACCTTCTGGGCATTGAGCAGTCCAGAGGAAATATCATGGTGATCAAGTGCGGGGATATTGGAGAAAAGGGAGAACTGGTCAATGCAGTGGGAACCAGTATCCGCATTCAGGGAAAGCATGAACAGATCAAGGGCATTATAAAAAATCATTTTTACTGCATGGTCAGTGCCATGATGGGAAATATGATCGTGGTCTATCTGCCGGGTGAGACCCACAGTGAGGAAGAAGAGTATGAGATTCGCGTCCGGCAGATTGAGGCAGCCCGAAAAATGGCCCGGGAACTGCGGACCGATGTGAAAGTGCAGACGCGTATTTCGTTTGGTTCCGAAAAGGATATCCATAAGGCGGGGGAATCTTATCAGGAAGCGCTTCAGGCCCTTTCCTACGGAACCGGCTCCGTCACCCACGCAAAAGATCTGCCTCTTGGGTGCAGCTATGAGGCAGACTATCCCATTGCGCTGGAACGAAAGCTGTTTGAGTCGGTGGGAGAAGGCGATCTGGCCGGGGCACTTGCGTGTGTTAACAGCTTTTTTGAATGGATGGTCACAAACCACGGGGATTCGCCCATGGATGTAAAGCTGAAAGTTCTGGAATTTGTGCTCCAGACAGAGTCCATCGGGTATGAAAGCGGCGGAATGACATATCATTTTTCCTCCAGAAGCAAATATCTGCAGAATGTGATGGAAATACAGGATTATGGTGAACTTTATAAATGGTTTAAAGAGAAAGTGCAGAAGGCTTGCTGCAATGTGGCAACCAAAAAAGAGGAGAGTACAGTGGATCTGGTAGAACAGGCGAAAGCATACATCAGTGAGCGATACATGAAAGACATTTCACTGGATGAGGTGTCAAAGCAGGTAAAAGTAAGTCCTTACTATTTCAGCAAACTGTTTAAGAAAAAAACAGGTCAGAATTTTATTGAATATCTGACAGAAGTGCGCATTCAGAAGGCAAAGGAGCTTCTGAAGAACACAGATATGTCCATGAAGGAAGTCAGTATTCAGTCAGGATACAGTGATCCCAATTATTTCAGCCGCATATTTAAGAAAAGTACGGGACTTTCTCCCACTGAGTACAAAGAAGGGATAAATACATGAGAAAACGAATCGCTCTGCTTTTGGGGGCAGTGCTTGTATTCGGGCTATGGGGCTGCGGAAAGACCCAGGAGCCTGTGAAATCGGAGACAGAAGAAAAAATCAGGATAGGTATTATTTTTGATACTTTTGTGGTAGAACGCTGGCAGAGAGACCGGGATCTTTTTGTGGCGACCGCACAGGATCTGGGGGCGGATGTCTATACGCAGAATGCAAACGGGGATCCGTCCAGACAGGAAGAAATGATCCGGCATTTTATCAAAGATGATATGGATGCAATCGTCGTAGTAGCCATAGAATCCGACGTGATCGCAGACGAAATACAGGATGCAAGGGAAGCCGGCATAAAAGTGGTTTCCTACGATCGTCTGGCAATGGAGGCAAATACGGATCTCTATGTATCCTTTGACAATGTTGAAGTGGGTGTTCTGATGGCAGAGGCTTTTACCGCCACTCTGGAACCGGGCGATTCGGTTGTGATGATCTGCGGACCGGAGAGCGACGGAAATACGGCAATGGTGCAGCAGGGATTCCTGGAAACAGCAGAGGCATATGGCCTTCGGATTCTGGACACAGCCTATGCCGCCGAGTGGGAAGCGGAGGAAGCCAAGAAGTATGTGGATGAACATGTGGATCTGATCCGTGAGGCAAAAGGAATCATGTGCGGAAATGACAATCTGGCGGGAAGTGTGATACAGGCTCTGGTGGAAAATCAGCTGGATACGCCGGTTGTGGTCGGACAGGACGGAGATCTGGATGCCTGCCAGCGGATCGTGGAGGGAACTCAGTATATGACCGTGTACAAACCGGTGGAAAATCTGGCAAAACGCGCGGCCGAAGCCACCATCGAACTGGTAAAAGAAGGAAAAGTGGAGTACGACACCATGATCAGTGACGGAGAATATGATGTGCCCTATATTATGCTGAAACCGGTGGCGGTTACCAGGGAAAATATAAATGAAACCATCATTGACAGCGGTTTTCATATGAAAGAAGATGTGTATCTGAACCGGCCGGAGGAAATGCCGGAATGATCTTCCGTTAAAAAGCATACGGAATCCGGATTTTATAAAAACGCAGGAAACGGAATGGATTTTTTTGTTCGACAGAAAAGAAATGTCCAGAATGTGCTAAAGTGCACAAAAATGGAATGAAAATGGTCTGAAACTTATAGAAAATGACAAGTTAATGCAGAAAGTTTGATGTTATAGTAGTTGCTGTAAAGGGTAACTACTATTTTTTTACAAGGAGGAAGGACAATGAAAAAGAAAATGTTAAGCTTTTTGCTGGCAGCTGCTATGGTGCTTGGCACATTGGCAGGATGCGGCTCAACAAAATCCGATGATGCAGAGGATACATCCGCTAAGACTGAGGATGAGGCAAAAGACACAGACGCAGCAGATGGAGATGTACAGGTAGGTATCGTACTTCCGACAAAAGATGAGCCGAGATGGCTTCAGGATCAGGAACAGTTTGAAAAGATTCTGGATGATGCAGGTTTCACAAATCAGGTATTATTCAGCCAGGGATCTTCCGCAACAGAAAAAACCAACGTTGAGACTCTGATCTCTCAGGGTATCGAAGTTCTTATCATCTGTGCACAGGACGGTGCAGCAGCTGCAGCCGCAGTTGAAGAAGCAAAAGACGCAGGCGTTACGGTTATCGCTTATGACCGTCTGATCACAGGCACTGATGCAGTAGATTATTACGTAACATTCAACAGCTTTGCAGTAGGTGAAGCACAGGGCCAGTACCTGATCGACAATGCTCCGGAAGGAACCGGCATTCCGCTGTACTTATATGCAGGCGCAGCTACTGACAACAACGCATTTATCTTCTTCGAAGGCGCATGGTCCGTACTTCAGCCGAAGATCGCTGACGGAACTTTCACAATCGTGAACTCTTCTGAAGCAGTAGCACTTCAGGACAAAGCGGAACTTACAAGAGATGAAATCGCAGCCATCATTGGACAGGTTACAACCGACTGGGATTTCAACGTAGCAAAATCCAAAGCAGAAGCGAACCTGACAGCAGTTGGTGCAGAAGTAAAAGGTGATGTTCTCGTTCTTGCTCCGAACGATGGCACTTCCCGTTCCATCGCTGACGTATTTGCAACAGACAAAGACGTAACCAGCTATGTGATCACAGGACAGGATTCCGAAATCGCATCGGTACAGTACATCATCGACGGAAAACAGTCTATGACCGTATTCAAAGATACCAGAACTCTGGCAGCTGACTCCGTAGAGATGGCAATGGCTATCCTGAACGGCGAGACACCGGAAACTGACACTACATACAACAATGAAGTAATTGATGTTCCGGCAAAAGAAACTCCGATCGTAGTTGTAACAAAAGACAGCGTACAGGAAGCTCTGATCGATTCCGGATACTATGAGGCATCTGAATTTACCGGATTATAAAAGAAAAGATACGTTCTGAGCAGTTAAAAAAGAATAGAATTTAAGAAGGAGGAATCGGCTTTATAAGCGTAACGGTTATAAAGCCGATTTTTTCAGATGAAAGGAGGCAGACCATGAGTGATTATATTCTGGAAATGAATCATATCACCAAGGAATTCCCCGGCGTAAAAGCCCTCAATGACGTCAATTTTAAAGTAAAACGAGGAGAGATCCACTGTCTTGTCGGGGAAAACGGTGCAGGAAAATCCACTCTGATGAAAGTATTATCCGGTGTACACCATTATGGAACCTACAGCGGAGATATTGTTTATAACGGAGAAGTACAGCAGTTCAGATCCATCGCGGACAGCGAGGCAAAAGAGATTGCGATCATTTACCAGGAACTGGCGCTGGTGCCGGAACTGAGTCTGTATGAAAATATTTACTTTGGACATGAGATCATGTCCGGAAGAACGATTAACTGGAACGAAACCATTGTAAAAGCAAAAGAGATGCTGGAAAAGGTAAGACTCCATGTGGACCCGTCCATCAAGGTGAAAGAACTGGGCGTGGGCAATCAGCAGCTGGTGGAAATCGCCAAAGCGCTGAGTAAAAACGTAAAACTGCTGATTCTGGACGAACCGACAGCAGCATTAAATGAAGATGACAGCAAGAATCTGCTTCAGTTGATTCAGGAACTGAAAGAAAACGGTGTGACCTGTATCATGATTTCCCATAAACTTCGTGAGATCACAGCCATTGCGGACACCATTACCGTGCTCCGTGACGGAAGTACCATCTGTTCCCTGGATGCCCATGAACATGAAATAACCGAAGCAGAGATCATTAAATATATGGTTGGCCGTGAGATGAACAATATCTATCCGAAACGTGAAAAACACGAATTCGGTGATGTAGCACTCGAACTGAAAGACTGGACCGTGGAAGATCCGGTAAAAGGAAAAGAAATTCTGCACAAAGTAAACCTGAACGTGCGAAAGGGCGAGATCGTGGGTCTTCAGGGTCTGATGGGTGCCGGAAGAACGGAACTTGCCATGAGTATTTTTGGCAATCCTTCCGGATACCGGATTACAGGCGGACAGCTTTTGATGGGAGGAAAAGAACAGCGTTTCAGGCACCCGAAAGAAGCGATCAAAAACGGACTTGCCTATGTGACGGAGGACAGAAAAGGAAATGGTCTGATTCTGATTCAGGATATCCGTTTTAATACGACCCTTGCAAATCTGGAGGCACTGACCCAGGGACTTGCGATTAATAAGAACGAAGAGATCAATGTGGCCAATTCCTACAAAGATTCCATCAACATCAAAGCACCTTCCATTGAGCAGAAGGTAGGCAACTTAAGCGGCGGCAATCAGCAGAAGGTACAGCTGGCCAAATGGATGTTTGTAAAACCGAATGTACTGATCCTGGATGAACCGACCCGCGGCATCGACGTAGGTGCAAAATATGAGATTTATACACTGATGAATCAGCTGGTGGAAAACGGTATGAGTATCATCATGATCTCATCTGAACTGCCGGAGGTGCTCGGTATGAGTGACCGTCTGTACGTTATGTCCGAGGGAACGATCACAGGTGAATTGTCAGCAGAAGAAGCGACGGAAGAGAAGGTTATGGCGCTGGCGATCAATTCTTAGGAAAGAATCAAGTGAACGATGGAATCAATGCAGTCAGAAATGATTCCTGGTGAGGAGGAAAAAATATGGGTGAAGAAACAAAGAAAGTCGGATTGGGACGGGAAATCGCAAACCTGCTCAAATCAAATATCCGAGATTATATGATGTACATAACGCTGGTTTTGATCATGGCATTTTTTACATTCAAAACCAGAGGAGGTTTTATTCAGGCGAGAAATATTTCCAACCTGATCAACCAGGCAGGGTATGTGGCCGTTCTTGCAATCGGTATGACTGTAATTCTGATTATCAAGCACATCGACCTGTCCGTTGGTTATGTGGCCGGTTTCAGCGGCGCTGTTGCAGCGGTTCTGATGACAAAATACGGCGTGAATGAATGGATCGCCATTCTGATCGTTCTCGCTATGGGTCTGCTGATCGGTTTATATCAGGGTACACTTGTTACCCGTGTGGGTGTGCCTGCATTCGTTACTACGCTGGCTGGCATGTTCATATTCCGCGGACTTTTGAACCTGACACTTCAGGAAACCGGTACGATCATTGTTCCGAACAAGGGATTTAATGCACTTTCCAATGGATTTATTCCGGATCTGCCTTTTGGAACAGAGTTTCATCTGCTGACCATACTGATTGGTGTGGCGGCAGTTGTGATTCTTGTTTTTACACAGATTAAAAACAGAAGAAACAACCAGAAATATAACTTCAAGGTCAGCTCAACACCGATTTTTGTATTTAAACTGGTCTTCCTGTCTGCCATAGTTATGCTTATTATTTACGTGCTGGCAAGTTACAACGGAATTCCGTGGACGGCTGTTATTGTGGGTGTGGTACTTCTTATCTACAACTATATGCTCAATAAGACAAAACTGGGCCGTTATGTATACGGTATCGGCGGCAACGAGCAGGCAGCGGAACTGTCTGGTGTCAATGTGAAGAAAGTAACGCTGATCGCATTCTGCTCCATGTCAACACTGGCTGCACTGGCAGGTATTCTCTATACCTCACGTCTTCAGTCAGCAACACCGACAGCAGGTAATGCCTTCGAAATGGACGCAATCGCATCCTCTTATATCGGCGGTGTAGCAGTAAGCGGCGGTATCGGACGTGTAACCAATACCATTATCGGTGCGCTGGTAATTATGTCACTGACAAACGGCATGAACCTGATGGGTGTGGATATTTCCTACCAGTACATTGTAAAAGGTATCATCTTTATCATTGCGGTAGCATTTGACGTAAGAACAAGACAGAAAGCAAGATAAATCATATGACAGGCATCGTGCCCCTTTCACTTTTTCCGGTTTTGTAGTATGATGGAAAAAAATCTTGAAAGCGGTGCCTGATATGAAATCAACCTATACACAGAAATTTGCATATGAAATTCAGGGAAACAGCGCTGTGATCTGGCGCTGTTTTTCGTATACAAAAACAGCGGAAATACCGGAACAGATCGACGGTTATCCGGTCACTGCGCTGGCGCCCTATGCATTTTCTGCCCACATGGATGAAATGGAACTGAAGGGGAAATCATATACAGACGGCGGGCAGGACTGTCCGGTCCTGTGCGGTGAAAATCTGGAAGAACTGATTTTGCCGGAGACAGTGGCCCGCGTGGGCCGATATTGTTTTTATAACTGCAAAAATCTGGAGAAAATCACGTTTTCCAATGGACTTCGTGACTGGGGCAGCGGAGCTTTTACCGGATGTCACAGGGTAGGGCATCTTACGGTTTATCTGAAAGAAAAAGAAGAATCCACGCTGAAAGAAGTGCTGCTGGAACTTCCGGAAGAAAAAACAGTGGATTATATATATGAAGACGGTGGAAAAAAGCAGTATGCACGGTTGATATTTCCGGAATTTTTCGAGGAAGGTGTGGAAAACACACCGGCCCGGATTCTGGAGACCCATGTGCACGGAAGCGGCCTGTATTATCGCAACTGTTTTTGGCACAGGACATTTAATTTTGGAGAATACGACAGTCGGTTCGCATATGCGGCGGTTTTGGAAGAATTCCGGGTACTTGCTTCGCTGGTGGAGGGAAGGCTGCGTTTTCCTTATAAATTGACGGAAGATGCCCGGCTGCGTTATCTGGATTATCTTTTTGAGAAAAAAGAGGATTTTGGCCGATTTTTTGTGGAAAAGAAGGATGGAAAGGCACTTGTATGGTTTGTGGAAATGGTTCTGACAGCGGACAGATCAGAGAGTGAACGTGAGAAAAAAGAACTTCTGAAATCGATGACAGATCTGGCGGTCAGAATGCATTTCACAGAAGGCGTCAGTTATCTGATGGACTGTCAGCACCAGTGCTTTAAACCACAGAAGAAATCCTTTGATTTATAAACAGTGAGAAAGAAAAGTGAAAATATGCTGCTATAGCAACAGCGTCAAAAAAATGCTTTATGAAAATACAACAAGAAGATACAAGAAAGGGACGGAACAGTATGAGTCATCCAAATGTGATGTATGACCAGCAGACGCGGGAAATGGAATTAGCCGATATCTGCAGGGACATGCTGGCCAATGCGCGCAATGAATTATATTTGAATATGCGTTTTCTGGATGTGTCGTTGTCAGGCCTTGCTTTTGTGCCGGATGACCGGGTGATTCCCGCCGGGACAGATGGTTCAGTCCTGCTTTTTCATGGGGATTCACTGGCAAATCTGTACCGTCGGGGACGCGAACAGATCAATCGTCTGTATCTGCACAGCCTGATGCATTGTCTGTTTTGTCATATGTACCATAAAAAACAGAGGGACGAAACCATCTGGAATCTGGCCTGTGACATGGCCGTGGAATATACGCTGGATCATCTGTATCTGAGATGCATCCATCTGCCGCAGACCATTTTCCGAAGGGAATGGTATCAGAGACTGGAAAAGGGAAATCGTACTTTGACGGCTGAGTACATTTACCGGTGTCTGGTGTTGGAACAGCCGGACCGACAGCTGCTTTTGCGGCTGGAACGGGAGTTTCGCCGGGATGACCACAGTCCCTGGGATCAGGCGGACAGGAAGCCGAATCCCAATGAGAATCAGCAGAAAAAGTGGGAAGATGCCCGTGAGCGTATGCAGACCGAGATGGAAACTTTTTCAAAAGAGGCTTCCGATGAGTTCCGCAGTCTGACGGAGCAGGTTCAGGTGGAAAACAGGAAACGGTACGACTACAAAGAATTTCTGCGTAAGTTTTCGGTTTTAAAAGAGGAAATGAAGGTGGATATGGATTCTTTCGATTATATTTTTTATAATTATGGGATGAATCTGTACGGCAACATGCCGCTGATCGAGCATCTGGAGACCAGAGAAGAACAGCGGGTAGAAGATTTTATCATTGTCATTGACACTTCCATGTCCTGCAAAGGAGAACTGGTGCGCCGATTTTTGGAGGAGACCTACAGTGTGCTCAGCGAATCCGAAAGCTTTTCCCGAAAAATCAATATCCATATCATTCAGTGTGATGACCGGGTGCAGGAAGATGTGGTGATCCAGAGCCGGGAAGCGCTGAAAGACTATATGGATCATTTTATGGTACGCGGTGAGGGCGGAACGGATTTTCGTCCCGCATTTTCCTATGTGGAAGAACTGAAACAGAAAAAGATGTTTGGAAAACTGAAGGGGCTGATATATTTTACGGACGGTTACGGTACATTTCCGGCAAAAAAGCCGGAGTATGAGACTGCCTTTGTATTTATGAAAGACGATTACCGGGATGTGGATGTGCCCCCGTGGGCCATCAAGCTGATCCTGGAATCAGATGACTTTTTACAGGACAATATATTGTGAGCAAACACTGCACTTTATATAAGAATGGGAGCAGGGATTTTTATTCTGGGCAGACAAAAAAAAGAATTTTATTGGGTTAAAACAGCAGAGATAAGAAACCATACAGATATGAATGAAAATACAGGAAAGAGAAAAATATGAACATCAAACGGGCAAAGGAAGAAATTAAAAATACAATTGAAGCCTATCTGGCGAAAAATGAATACGGCGAGTACGTGATTCCGGCGATCCGCCAGAGACCGGTACTGCTGCTGGGGGCGCCGGGCATTGGCAAGACACAGATCATGGAACAGATCGCACAGGAATGCCAGGTTGGACTGGTTTCCTATACCATCACCCACCACACCCGCCAGAGTGCCATCGGCCTGCCGTTCATCTCAAAAAAGGAGTTCGGCGGAAAAGAGTATGCGATTACAGAATATACCATGAGCGAGATTGTGGCTTCTGTTTATGAAAAAATGGAAAAGACCGGACGGAAAGAGGGAATTCTGTTCATCGATGAGGTAAACTGCGTGTCGGAGACACTGGCACCGGCCATGCTGCAGTTCCTGCAGTGCAAAACCTTTGGAAATCATGCCATTCCCGGTGGATGGATCATTGTGGCGGCAGGCAATCCGCCGGAATACAACAAATCCGTCCGGGAATTTGATGTGGTGACCATGGACCGTGTGAAAAAAATAGAGGTGGAGCCGGATTATCAGGTGTGGAAAGCGTATGCCTGTAAAGAACAGGTTCATCCGGCAGTGATTTCCTATCTGGATACCAGACCCCAGCATTTTTACAGGATGGAAACGACCGTGGACGGCAGGGCTTTTGCAACGCCCCGGGGATGGGAAGATCTGTCCCGGATGCTGTCTGTCTATGAAAGTCTGAATAAGAAGATGGACCGGGATGTGGTGATTCAGTATATCCAGCACGAAAAAATTGCCAAAGACTTTGCCAATTATCTGGAATTGTATGAAAAATATCAGATGGATTATCAGCTGGAAAAAGTATTTGAAGGTGTGATCGGGGAATCTCTGGCGAAAAAGGCGGCCCATGCTTCCTTTGATGAGCGTCTCAGTGTGGTTGGTCTTTTGATCAGCCGCTGTACGGAACAGTTTCGAAAAGCCTGTTTTCAGGAACAGATTGTGGAAATGCTGTTTGAAAATCTGAGAGAGGCAAAAGAAGGGATGCTGGGTGCCTGGAGGGCGCAGCCCCTTGTATTTTTTGAAGATATGGTAAAACAGTTTGAACATACATGGAATCAGATGAGGGAGGCAGAAATACTCAGCCGTGGGCAGAACCGGGTGTATCATCAGGTGATGAGCCGTCTGGAGACTTATCGAAAAGGTCTGGATGAATCCTGCGAAGCAGACGGGGCACTTGCTTTTGAGCGGATAAAAACATTTTTTGCCCAGGATCGTGGGCAGCTGGAGGCGGATCAGGAAAAAGGCGGCCGGATGCTGGAATATGCTTTTGATTTTATGGAAGCCGTGTTCCCGCATGGTCAGGAGATGGTCATTTTTATCACGGAACTGGGTATGAATTATTACAGTGTGAAATTTTTGCAGGAGTACGACTGCGAGCGTTATTTCAAATACAATAAAAATCTTCTGTTTGAGGACAGCAGCCGCAGGATTGAGGCCAGATTGAGAGAATTGTAGGTTTGTTTTTTCGGTTTGGGGACATACTGTAGTTATAAAAAGAGCAAGGAGGCGTTGCTATGAAGAAAAAAATAGTTGGAATTTTAACAGGAATCTTAATTGCGGGAACAATTGTGGGGTGTGGTACAAATGATGGAAAACAGGTGAAGACACAGACCCAGAAGCAGGAAGAGAATGTGGATGAAAATAAAACAAACGGGGATACGGCTGTGACAACGGAAGAAAATGAAAATACGGCAGCTGCTCCGTCTGAGACATCGGGCACGCCTGCCGAGGATAAGGTTGTGAATGCGGCTGTGCTCAGTGGGGATGAGGCATTTCAGATCGCATTGGATGACGCGCAGGTGGCCGGAACGGAAGTGACCAATATGAGGGTCAGACAGGAAACGGAAAACGGAAAAGTGATATATGATGTGGAGTTTTATGCCGGTGTCATGGAATACGATTATGAAATAGATGCAGAGACAGGAGCTATTCTGGAAAAAGATATGGAGATTGAGGATGATTTTCAGGCAGTGGATCTGGCCGTCAGCGTCAGCAAAGAGGAAGCGGTAAAACTTCTGCTTGAGAAGGTTCCGGGTGCATCCGAGCAGAACATTCATATGAAACTGGAAGAGGACGACGGCCGTGTAGTATATGAAGGCGAAGTTCTCTACGATAAGAAAGAGTATGATTTTGAGATTTCGGCACAGACCGGAGAAATCCTCTCCTGGGAAGTGGAAAACTGGAATGAGTAAGGAAAGAGGCCGGATAACCGGCTTTTTTTCTTGACATAGACTTTATCTGGGGAATGTGTTATACTGTCAGATAGAAACGGGCAGTGCCCAGCTTTTTGCTGTTTGCGCTGTGTATATGGATTTTAAGAGGAATACCATATGAATAGTATTAAATTGAATGGACAATTAAAGACATATTTTAGATGGCCTCTGTTTCTTACCATCCTCTGGGCAGTGATGGTGATAGGCCTGTTTTTTATTGATATAAAAGCGGGTCTGTTAGGAACCCTGGGTCTTTTGATCTATGGTATAGCTGCAGGAGTTTTGTATGCCCGAAACCGTTCCATGCTGATGCATGAGCTGATCAGTTTTGCTGCCAGCTACGGACAGGTGCAGAAACAGCTGCTCAAAGAACTGGTGGTACCCTATGCCCTTATGGATTCCGAAGGAAAAATGCTGTGGATGAATGATGAGTTCATGGAAATCTGTGAAAAAGATAATCATTACCGCAAAGGAATCAATACGATCTTTCCGGAGATCACAGACAAAGATCTGCCTGGGCAGGAAGCGCAGACAGAAGTTGAGATCGTCTATCAGGACAGAGATTATCGAGCTGCACTGGAGCGGGTTTCCGTCGAGGAATTTATGGGCGATGACAGTATGCTGGAGCTTGCAGAGGACAAAAATTATCTGATCGCCTGCTATCTGTTTGACGAGACAGAGCTGAATCATCTGAAAAAAGAAAAAGAAGAAGAAAAACTGGTATGCGGTCTGATTTATCTTGACAATTACGACGAGGCACTGGAGAGCGTGGAAGAAGTCAGACGTTCCCTTCTGGTGGCGCTGATCGACCGTAAAATTAACAAGTATTTCAATGAAGTGGACGGTGTGGTCCGCAAGATCGAAAAAGACAAGTATTTCGTCATGATGCGAAAACGTTCGCTGGAGGCACTTCAGAAAGTGAAGTTCAGCATTCTTGAAGAAGTGAAGACCGTAAATATCGGTAATGAGATGGCGGTTACCTTAAGCATCGGTGTCGGCCTAAATGGCGGTACATACAGCCAGAATGCAGAGTACGCCCGCGTTGCCATAGAGCTTGCCCTGGGCCGCGGCGGAGATCAGGTCGTCGTTAAAAATGGTGAAAATATTTCCTATTATGGAGGAAAATCAGAATCTGTTGAAAAAAATACCCGCGTAAAAGCCCGTGTAAAAGCCCATGCGCTGAAAGAATTCATGAGCAGCAAGGACCGTGTGGTGGTGATGGGACATAAGATTACGGATGTGGATACGCTGGGTGCAGCCGTTGGCATGTACCGTGCGGCCAAGACCATCAATAAGCCGGCCTATATCGTGGTGGACAATCCGCCGCCGTCCATCCGGCCTCTGATGGCAGGATTTTTAAACAATCCGGATTATGATTCCCATATGTTTGTGACCTGTAAGGAAGCAAAAGATATCGTAGACAACAATACGGTTGTTGTGGTTGTGGATACGAACCGGCCCAGTTATACAGAGTGTGAAGAACTGCTTGGCATGACAAAGACCATCGTGGTACTTGACCATCACAGACAGGGCCGTGAAGTCATTCGAAATGCAGTATTGTCCTATATCGAACCCTATGCATCGTCGGCCTGCGAAATGGTTGCGGAAGTTCTTCAGTATTTTGCAGATGAGATTCGTATAAGAAATATTGAGGCCGACTGCATGTATGCCGGCATCATGATCGATACCAATAACTTCCTGACAAAAACAGGCGTCCGAACCTTTGAGGCGGCGGCGTTCCTGCGGCGCTGCGGTGCTGATGTGACCCGGGTCAGAAAGATGTTCCGGGATAACATGGAAGATTATCGTGCAAAAGCTGCCACCATTGCCCGGGCAGAGACTTTTGAAAATGCATTTGCCATTTCGGTCTGTCCAAGTGCAGATCTGGACAGCCCCACCGTTATCTGTGCACAGGCGGCAAATGAGCTGCTGAATGTGGTCGGCATAAAAGCTTCTTTTGTAATGACGGAGTACAACGACATGATTTATATCAGTGCCCGTGCCATTGATGAAGTGAATGTACAGATCATCATGGAACGTCTCGGCGGCGGCGGTCACATGAACATTGCCGGCGCACAGCTGAAGCATCTGTCCATCCGTGAGGCGGTTCATCTGTTGAAGAGCACACTGAAAGAAATGATAGACGAAGGCGATATTTAGAAATAAAAGGAGAGAT
>JAXJSH010000077.1:0-27097 GCA_036310185.1 Lachnospiraceae bacterium
TGTTTTGCGGGTCTCAAAGTCACATTTTTTCATGCAGGCATGAAACATGTGACCTTTTGACCCTAGTATCATGTTTCTCTGAAAAACTATATCATTTTAAACAAAAATGGTCAACTTTTACTTAAAAAACTGAGAAAATAACCATAGACAAATTTATTTAAAAGTGCTAGACTCTGTAACAAATAAAACACTTGGTATTTTTTTATGCAAAGGGGCACTCTATATCAGGAGTGCCCTTTTTATAATTTTTATCAAAAGAGTTTCTACCTATTAAAATGGTTGTGCATTTTTTCAAAAAAATGGAACTCTGTTTAAAAATTTTTTAACATTTTACCACTTTATTTTTTTTAATTCTGATGTATATTAAATACTGGCTTTTTTTGAATGACTAGTTGAAAGGGGGATATCCATGGAAACCGTAATCAATAAACTGGCGGAGATCGAAATTGGCGCCACAAAAATCCTGGAAAATGCCAATGCCGAAAAAATCACTCTGGCAAAAGAACTGGACGAACAGATTCTTGCATTTGACCGGGAAACAGACACCAGAACCGCAGAAAAACTGCAATCCATCAAAGAAAATTACCGCATGGAAATGGAAAAAAATCTGGCCGATCTAAAAACACAGACCGATCAGACTCTTTCCAATATGGAAAATACCTTTCGGACCCAGCACGATGCAATGTCCGATGCAATCGTAAAACAAATCCTAAAGTAAGGAAGTGATGCAATATGAGTGGACTGATGGCTTACAGCGGATTAACCACCAAGATCCGTGCAAAAGAGAGTCATTTTATCACAGAAGAACAGTTTCGTCAGCTCGCAGAACTTCCCAGCGTTCCACAGGCCGTAGCCTGGCTGAAAAAGAACAAAAGCTATGTTTCCGTTTTATCGGAGCTGGACGAAAGCGATCTGCACCGCGGACAGATTGAAATAGCACTGCGAAATGCAGTCCTTCTGGATTTTGATTCTCTATACCGCTTTTCCAACGGAGAACAGCGGGATTTTTTAAAGCTGTATTCCATGCGCTTTGAAATCCGTCTGTTAAAAAAATGTCTCTCCAATATTTTTGATCACCGGGACATTACCACAGACCTGAGTGAAATGGAAAAATATTTTGACCGGCACAGCAATCTGGATGTCCAAAAACTGGCCTCTTCCGCCACCGCCGATGAACTGATTGAAAACTTAAACGGTACCGTTTATTACGATGGACTGAAGCGGTTGGTAAAAAGTGATAATCCGACCCTGTTTGATTATGAGGCCGCGCTGGATCTGTTTTATTTTTCATTTATCTGGAAAAGGAAAAATAAAATTCTGAAAAAGACGGATCTGGAACTGATCACCAATGCCTATGGCAGAAAGTTCGATATGCTGAATCTCTGGTGGATTCACCGTGCAAAACGCTATTTCCGCATGAACAGCTCTGAAATTTATGCACTGCTGATTCCGGTTCATTACAAACTCCGCACCGAACAGGTCAAAGGTCTGGTAGAAGCGGAATCCGAAGAAGATTTTGCCGCCCGCCTGTCGGAGACATACTACGGGAAGACCTACTCCGAATTAAAACCGGAAACGCTGGAAGATATGTATGTCTATGTATTAAAGCACATACTTTTAAAAGAATCACAACAGCATCCCTACTCGGCTGCGACCATTTACTCCTACCTCTACCGGAAGGAGCACGAGATCAACCGGCTGATCATCGCACTGGAATGCATCCGCTACGGACTGCCGGCTGATGAAACCATGAGCTATATCAGTAAAACTTAATAATACCCGGAGGTACTATCACGTGATTGAGAAAATGAAATTTCTAAGTCTGACCGGGCCCAAAGCAGATATTGACCGCATTGCAGGCACCTATCTGTCCAGGTATGAAATACATCTGGAAAATGCACTGACCGAATTGAAAGATGTCGATCATCTTGCACCTTATATACAGATGAATCCATACAAAGAACTGTTAAATAAGGCCAATGACTTTAGCAAATTACTTGAAAACAAAAATATCGAAGTGAAATCCATGGATCTGGCAGAATCCACCCGCCTGATCACCGAACTGGACAAAGAAGTTACCCTTCTGACCCAGAAGAAAAATGATCTGGAAGAAGAACGTACCAGACTTCAGGAATCCATGAGGGTCATTCAGCCGTTCCGCGAGCTGCATTATAACCTGTCTTCGGTTCTGGATTTCCGTTTTATCCATTATCGCTTCGGCCGCATTCCGAAAGAATACTACGGAAAATTCGAGGCCTATGTCTATGAAAATTATGACACGATCTTCTGCCAGTGTCTGGCGGATGAGGACTACGTGTGGGGCGTTTATTTTGTTCCGGTTTCCGAAGCCCACCAGATCGACGCCGTTTACGCTTCCATGCATTTTGAAAAAGTGTACATTCCGGACGAATACAAAGGAACTCCGGATGAGGCTTACGAAAATCTGAAACAGGCCATTCAGAATCTGGACGATCAGATTCAGGCATGCACGGATCAGATGACGGCAGCGCTGGCCAAGGACGGCGAAAAAGTACTTGGTGCGAGAGACTGCCTGGACAGATTGTCCGAAAACTTTGACGTGCGTCGTATGGCTGCCTGCACCAAATCCAGCCTGGACACCTTTTACATTCTCTGCGGCTGGATTCCGGAAAGCGAACTTCCCGCCTTTTTAAAGGAGATTGAAAAGGATGTTTCCGTTTACTGCATTGTCGAAGACAACGGTGATACCCATACCAGCACGCCGCCTACAAGGCTCAAAAATCCGAAGATTTTCAAACCCTTTGAGATGTTCATAAAAATGTACGGCCTTCCGGGCTACAATGAAATCGACCCGACCATCTTCGTGGCGCTGACCTACTCCTTTATTTTCGGTGCCATGTTCGGCGATGTGGGGCAGGGACTGTGCCTGGCAATCGGCGGATTTTTACTGTACCGTTTCAAGAAAATGAATCTGGCCGCCATCATCGGCACCGCCGGTATTTTCTCTACCATCTTCGGATTCCTGTACGGAAGCTTTTTCGGCTTTGAAGATGTATTGCCGGCCCTTTGGCTGAAACCTGCTGCCGCCATGACGGACGTTCCGTTTATTGGAAAGCTGAACACGGTATTCGTGGTTGCCATTGGTTTTGGTATGCTGCTCATACTTGTAACCATGATCATGCATGTCATAAACGGCATTCGCGCAAAAGAACCGGCAGATATCTGGTTTGATACAAACGCTGTGGCAGGTCTTATCTTTTACGGCTCCGCATTCCTTTGTATTGTACTGCTGATGACCGGAAAAACCATGCCGGGCGTTGCTGTCCTGGCTGTTATGTTCGGCCTGCCGCTGCTTCTGATTCTCTTTAAAGAACCGATCACAAGAGTTATGGAGAAAAAGAAACCGGCGATCGAAGGCGGAAAAGGCATGTTCTTTGTACAGGGATTTTTCGAACTGTTTGAAGTGCTTTTGAGTTATTTATCCAACACCCTCTCCTTCATCCGTGTGGGCGCTTTTGCACTGAGCCACGCGTCCATGATGGAAGTTGTTCTCATGCTGGCCGGTATCGAAAGCGGCAGTCCAAACTGGATCGTCGTGGTACTGGGCAATGTCTTTGTCATGGGTATGGAAGGACTGATCGTTGGTATCCAGGTTCTGAGACTGGAATATTATGAAATGTTTTCCCGTTTTTACAAAGGAAACGGAAAAGACTTTGTCCCGTTTAAACAAACGGTTCATACTGAAACAAAATAAAATAAAACAGAGTATAAAAATGCTCTGTTTTCCATACGAAAACGCATCTTAAGGAGGATAATTATTATGACTATGGTAACAAAAATCGTATTGGTAGCAGCATTGGTATTAAGCATCATCGTTCCGTTCGGCGCATTTTTGATCGGCGAGCGCAACCGGGGCCGTTTTAAAACTTCCCTCGCAGTAAACTGTTTCTTCTTCTTTGGTCTCATGCTTGTTGCAACTGTTATGCTCTTCACTGGTGACGTAACTGCAGTGGCTGCAACCGGCGAAGCAGCATCCGGCGCAGGTCTTGGTTTCATCGGCGCTGCTCTTTCTGTTGGTCTGTCCTGTATCGGCGGCGGTATCGCCGTAGCAAGCGCTGCATCTGCAGCCCTTGGCGCAATCAGTGAAGATCAGAGTATCCTTGGTAAATCCCTTATCTTCGTAGGTCTTGCCGAAGGTATCGCTCTGTACGGTCTGATCATCGCATTCATGATCCTGAGTAAGATCTGATTCTTTTGCAGACATATATTTCTGATATTTGTGCTGTCCAAAGGCAGCGAATGGAGAAAATTTATGAAAATGTTTTTGATCAGTGACAATATTGATACGTATACCGGCATGCGTCTGGCCGGTGTGGAAGGTGTCGTTGTCCATGAGCGGAATGAATTAAAGGAAGCACTGGAAACCACCCTTGCCAACAAAGAGATCGGCATTATCCTGCTGACAGAAAAGTTCGGCAGAGAATTTCCGGATATCATCGATGATGTAAAACTGAACCACAAATTTCCGCTGATCGTGGAGATCCCGGACCGGCACGGAACGGGACGCCGTCCAGACTTTATTACCGCATACGTAAACGAAGCGATCGGTCTGAAACTGTAAACCATACAGACCGAAGCTTCTGTTCAAAGAATCTTTTTCCGTGACCTATCCACATGCTTTTTATAAACCAAACAAAGAAGGTGACTTTTTTATGACGACCGAAGAAAAATTACAGCATTTTTACGCCTTTTCCATGGAGAGTGCCTGCCGTGAGGCAGAACAGATCCTGTCCGAATATAAAACCACGCTGAATGCCCAGTTTGAATCCCACAAAGAGGTTAAACTGGCAGAAGCCGACCAGCAGCTGAACGACCAGATCAACAAGGCAAAACGTGAAATCAACAAAACCCTTTCCGCTGAGCAGCTGAATATCCGACGCCTGCTCTCCGGGAAAGAGCGTGAGATGAAGCATCAGCTTTTTGATGAAGTCCGTACCAAACTGATGGTATTCAAAACCGCATCCACCGATCAGTATCTGGAGTTTCTCTGCAAAAAAATCACAGAAGCCCAGACCTTTGCCGGAACCGATGCCATGACCATCTACATCGACCCTTCCGATGCCGCTCTGGCGGAGAGCATCACAGCCAGAACCGGAATAACCCCAACCATCTCCAACGAGATTTTTCTGGGCGGTATGCGTGCGGTCATCCACTCCAAAAACATATTAATTGACAATTCTTTTACTACCCTGCTTCAGGAGGCAAAAGATAATTTTACTTTTGACGGAGGTATGGTTCGATGAGCGAAAAAACAGGAATTATATACGGCATCAACGGCCCTGTTGTGTATCTGAAAAACCCTTCCGAGGGAAATGATACCAAAGCAGAACGTGCCGATTTTAAGATGTCCGAGATGGTATATGTGGGAAAAGAACGCCTCGTAGGAGAGGTCATCGCTCTTTCCAAAGATACCACCACCGTACAGGTCTTTGAAGAGACCTCCGGCATCAAACCGGGCGAACTGGTCTATGGAACCGGAGATGCCATCTCCGTAACACTGGGACCTGGTATTCTGGACAATATCTTTGACGGTATCGAACGCCCGCTGGCCGAGATCGCAAAAGAATCCGGAAAATACATTACCCGCGGTGTGGCGGTAAACGCTCTGGATACAGAGAAAAAATGGGATGTTACCATGAAAATCCATGCAGGAGATGAAGTACACGGCGGCACGATCATCGCTGAATGCCCGGAAACCCCATCCATTACCCACAAATCCATGGTTCCGCCTGACGTGGAACATGCCGTGGTAAAATCCGTTGCCGCAGACGGAAAATACACCGTCACCGACACCATAGCCGTGATCACACTGGATAACGGAACCGATGTGGAACTGAAACTGGCTCAGAAATGGCCCATCCGTATCCCCCGTCCGACCCTGAACCGCTACGCTGCATCGGAACCGCTGGTAACCGGACAGCGTATTCTGGACACTCTGTTCCCGATCGCAAAAGGCGGTACCGCAGCTATTCCGGGCGGTTTCGGAACCGGAAAAACCATGACCCAGCACTCCGTAGCAAAATGGTCCAATGCGGACATCATCATCTACATCGGCTGCGGTGAGCGTGGAAACGAGATGACTGAGGTTCTGGAAGACTTCAGTAAACTGGAAGACCCGAAAACAGGAAATAAACTGATGGCCAGAACCGCTCTGATCGCCAATACATCCAACATGCCGGTGGCTGCCCGTGAAGCATCCATTTATACCGGTATCACACTGGCTGAGTATTATCGCGACATGGGCTATGACGTAGCGATCATGGCCGACTCCACCTCCCGTTGGGCTGAAGCCCTGCGAGAACTGTCCGGCCGTCTGGAAGAAATGCCGGCCGAAGAAGGTTTCCCGGCTTACCTGGCTTCCCGCCTGTCCGGTTTCTATGAGCGTGCCGGTATGATGCAGAACTTAAACGGAACCGAAGGAAGTGTTTCCATCATCGGAGCGGTTTCCCCCCAGGGCGGTGACTTTTCCGAGCCGGTAACCCAGAATACCAAACGTTTTGTCCGCTGTTTCTGGGGTCTGGACAAAAAACTGGCCTACGCCAGACATTTCCCGGCCATCAACTGGATGGAAAGCTACAGCGAATATGTAAATGACTTAAGTTCCTGGTACCAGGAAAACGTAAATCCAAAATTTGTAGAATACCGCAACCAGATCGTTGGACTTCTGAATCAGGAAAGCTCCCTGATGGAAATCGTAAAACTGATCGGAAGTGACGTGCTTCCGGATGATCAGAAACTGGTGCTGGAGATTGCACGTGTGATCCGTCTCGGATTCCTGCAGCAGAATGCATTTCACAAAGAAGACATGTGTGTTCCTATGGAAAAGCAGTTCCGTATGATGAAAGTCATTCTGTATCTGTACAAAAAATCCCGTGCACTGATCACCATGGGTCATCCCATGTCGATTTTAAAAGAAGACAGCATTTTTGAAAAAATCGTATCCATCAAATACGATGTGCCAAACGACAAACCGGAACTCTTCGATGACTATCTGGCAGCAATCGACCAGTTCTACAACACCGTATTAGAGAAAAACGCATAAGGAGGAGCAAGCCATGGCAATTGAATATTTGGGATTAAGTGAAATCAATGGCCCTCTTGTGGTGCTGGAAGGTGTCAAAGATGCCGCATACGACGAAGTTGTGGAATTTATCATAGAGGGAAATGAAAAAAGAATCGGCCGAATCATCGAAATCTACGAAGATAAGGCTGTAATACAGGTATTTGAGGGTTCTGAGGGCATGTCCCTGCACAACACCCACACAAGGCTGACCGGAAAACCCATGGAGATCGATCTGTCACCGGAGATTCTGGGCCGTACCTTTGACGGTATCGGAAAACCCATCGACGGTCTTGGAAAGATTGTTCCGGAAGTAAGCCTCAACATCAACGGTCTTCCGCTGAACCCATGTGCCCGTGAATACCCTCGAAACTATATCAACACCGGAATCTCCGCCATCGACGGTCTGACCACTCTGATCCGCGGACAGAAGCTTCCGATTTTCTCCGGAAACGGTCTTCCCCACGACCAGCTGGCTGCTCAGATCGTTCAGCAGGCCTCTCTGGGTGAAAATAGCGATGAAGAATTCGCTATTGTATTTGCCGCTATGGGTGTCAAATATGACGTAGCCGAATATTTCCGCCGTACTTTTGAAGAGAGCGGCGTTTCCGATCACGTAACCATGTTTTTGAATCTGGCAAATGACCCGGTGGTAGAACGACTGATCACACCGAAGGTAGCTCTGACTGCCGCTGAGTACCTGGCATTTGAAAAGGGTATGCATATCCTGGTTATCCTGACCGATATCACCTCCTACTGTGAGGCCATGCGAGAGGTTTCTTCCTCAAAAGGCGAGATTCCTTCCCGAAAAGGTTATCCGGGTTATCTGTACTCCGATCTGGCCTCTCTGTATGAGCGCGCCGGTATCGTAGCCGGTCAGAAAGGTTCCGTAACTCAGATTCCGATCCTGACCATGCCAAACGACGATATCACCCACCCGATCCCTGACCTGACCGGTTACATCACCGAAGGTCAGATCGTACTGGACCGTACTCTGGCCGGTCAGTCCGTTTACCCGCCGATCAACGTGCTGCCGTCCCTTTCCCGTCTGATGAAAGACGGTATCGGTGAGGGCTATACCCGTGAAGACCACCAGAGCGTAGCCAACCAGCTTTTCGCTTCTTATGCAAAAGTGGCCGACGCCCGCTCCCTTGCTTCCGTTATCGGCGAAGATGAATTGTCACCGACCGACAAACTGTATCTGAAATTCGGCCGTGCCTTTGAAAACCATTTCGTAGGTCAGGGTCCAATGGAAAACCGACCGGTCCGCCAGACACTGGACATTGGCTGGGAACTTCTGGGCATCCTGCCCCGTGAAGAGCTGGATCGAATCGACACAAAATTACTGGATAAATATTATAAACCGGCAGAAGATCAGGAAATGAGGTGAGTGCATGGATACATCTGCATTTCCCACGAAAGGTAATCTGATCCTGGCAAAAAACTCTCTTGCACTGGCCCGGCAGGGCTATGAGCTGATGGACCGAAAACGAAATATTCTGATTCGTGAGCTCATGCAGCTGATCGACCAGGCAAAAGATATCCAGTCCCAGATCGATACCACATTCACCACCGCCTATAAGGCACTGCAGAAAGCCAATATGGAGATCGGTATCAGCAATGTGCAGACCATCTCCTTTACCGTGCCGGTGGAAAACTCCATCCGTATCAAGACCAGAAGTATCATGGGAACTGAGATCCCGCTGGCCGAATACAACAAAGATGAGTCCAACCACCCCACCTACGCTTTTTACAGCACAAAAGAATCACTGGATCAGGCGCGTCTGGAGTTTCTGAAGGTAAAAGAACTGACCATTCATCTGTCCACAGTGGAAAATTCCGCGTACCGACTGGCGGCCAATATCAAAAAGACCCAGAAGAGAGCCAATGCGCTGAAAAATATAACCATACCTCATTATGAGCAGCTGGTAAAAGACATCTCCAATGCCCTTGAAGAAAAGGAACGAGAAGAATTTACCAGACTGAAGGTAATCAAACGAATGAAAATGAAAAAGGGCTGATGCCAAAAAAGGGAATACATCTCTGACAAGAAGATGTGTTCCCTTTTTGTTGCTCCCGTTTCCTATAATCCAGAATTATGTAAATCTCTTTCCGAAAAATCCCGCCCCTATCTGGAGGTGCAATTCTTTTAATTGTCTGAAATTAATCGACATTTTCACATTTCAGGCGTCAATTTTCGACTATTAAAAAGTCAACCGTTATTTTCCCTTTTTTCGACTTTTTCCACGATTTAGGAGTTGTTCACAAAACGGTTGTTCTTTTTTATCCACGTGGTTTACGTAAAAAAACGGTGGATTTCTGTGGATAATGTGGATAACTTCGTGTATAACTGCATTTTTCCACGGTTTGTGCGATTCCGGTTTGTGGATAATTTTGTTGGTAAAATTTGTGGATTATTTTAAAAAAGCATTTTTTTCGACAATATTTGTGCATTTTGCTATTTCAATTTTTCTTTTTCCGGGGAACAATTTACCGCAGCGCAGTTTACATAACGCAAACCAATGAATTTTAAGACAGATTATCCACATGATCCATCCCTTTTCTGACGATTATCCCCTACGCCTGGATCAAATACCGCTCGGCGCTGGTGATTGCATTTGCACCGTCTGCTGCCGCTGTAATAATCTGTCTCAGCGGTTTCTTCCGCACATCTCCGGCGGCATAAATGCCCGGAACACTGGTTTCACAGGTCTCATCTGCAGCGATATACCCGTTTTCATCCATCTCCGCAATTCCTTTCAGCAGATCAGAATCCGGTGTGATACCGACTGCCACAAACACGCCATCCACCTGAAGTGTACGGCTGCTGCCGTCTTTTAACTGTTTCAGACGCACTGCTTCTACCTGTTCTTCCCCTTCAATGCTCTCCACTGCGCTGTCCCATACCATTTCCACATTTGGAAGAGAGAACAGTTTTTCCTGAAGACTTTTTGCTGCACGCAGTTCATTTCTTCGGTGCACCACATAAACTTTTCTGCAGCCACGAGCCAGAAAAATGGCATCTTCCACCGCCACATCGCCGCCGCCGATCACGGCCACATCACTGCCTTTGTAAAAAGCACCGTCGCAGGTGGCACAGTAAGATACGCCCATACCGGACAGACTTTCTTCCCCCGGCACGTTCAGCAGGCGATGATGGGCACCGGTTGCCAGAATCACCGTCTTTGTCTCGTAGGTCTGATTTTCCGCCTCCACCGTTTTTATTCCATTTTCTCCAACTGCAATTTTATTCACTTTTGCACGTAAAAATTCCATGCCCAGTTTTTCCGCGTGTTCCCGGAACTTCAGGCTCAGGTCCATACCGCTGACTCCCGGAAGGCCCGGATAGTTATCCACTTCATAGGTATTCACAACCTGACCGCCGCTCATAAAGTTCTGTTCCAGGACCAGCATATTCAGCTTCGCCCTTGTTCCGTAAATAGCAGCCGCAAGTCCTGCAGGACCGGTGCCGATTACAATCACATCATACATTTTATTATCCTCCTTGATATAAACCGCTTTTTGATTTTCTTTTGCTGTTTTACAAACTATTTTTCATTTACTTCTCTTTTGCTGTTTTGTAAGCTATTTTTCATTCACTTCTCTTTTGCTGTTTTATAAGCTATTTTTTCATGAGAAAGCAGCCCCTATAGGGCGGATTTCGAATATTGTTCGGATTACGGGAGCATAAAATGCGGAGTAATCCGTAGGTATCAAGGGGTCAAAATACCTTTTGACCCCAACATCATATAAAAAGTTTAGCATTTTCCCATGGCAGATTCAATAAATATTATACAAGTAATCTTCCACAGGAGCCGTAACTTATGCGTCGAAAATACCTGATTGCCCTTCCGTTCATCCTTGCTGTGCTGGCATTCTTTTTCGGCATGTTTCTTGGGCATCTGAACCGGAAATCCATGACGGAAGACAAAAGATTTGAAAACTATACCTACAGCCTTTTTCGGGAACAGATACAGACAAATACCATCAATCTGCACTACACGCTGGCAGATCCATCCGAATACGGAATACGAAATTATCCTGTCACCCTTGGGGAAGTGGATGCCGTATCTCTTGCCAATGACAGTGTCCTGCTTGAAGAAGAACTGGAAGCACTGGAACAGTTCGACTACGAATCCCTTTCTCCTGAAAACCAGCTGACCTACGACATTCTGAAACTTTCTCTTGAGACTGACCTTACCCTTGGTGACAATTATCTGCTGACCGAACTTTTAAGCCCCACTCTGGGCGTGCAGGCTCAGCTGCCCATTCTTCTGGCGGAATATTCTTTTCGATGCAAACAGGATGTGGAAGACTATCTGGAACTGATTGAACAGATGGATTCTTACTTTGAACAGATTATTGAATATGAAAAAATAAAGTCCCGGTCCGGCCTTTTTATGAATGATACAACCGCCGACCGCATCATAGCTCAGTGTCAGTCATTCATAGCCGATGCCGATTCCAATTATCTCTTATCTGTTTTTGAGGATAAGATACAGGACTGTGATTTTCTGTCCGGCCGGCAGAAAAAGCGTTTTATAAAAAAACATAACACAGCCATTACGGAGCACCTGATTCCGGCCTATCAAAATCTTATTCAGTGTCTGCAGGATTTAAAGGGAACCGGAAAAAATCCATACGGACTCAGCCATTTTTCCGGCGGAAAAGAATACTACGAATATCTGGTCAAGAGCATTACCGGCGTATACGATGATATCGACACCATTGAACAGCGCCTGCGCACGCAGCTGGAATCGGATTTTACCCGGTTAAGGCGCCTTTTGAAGGTTCAGGATGAAGTTTCCGGTGATTTTGCCGCCGTGTCCGGAGACGAGGTGTTCAGCACGGAACCGGTGCATATTCTGGAAGATCTGCAGAAAAAAATGTCCTATGACTTCCCGCAGCTGAAGGACGTGGAGTACGATGTAAAATACGTCCACGCCGATCTGGAAGAATATTTAAGCCCCGCCTTTTACCTGACACCGCCTTTTGACACCATGTCCCCCAACTCCATTTATTTAAACAACAGTGCTCAGTATTCTGACATATCACTTTATACCACACTGGCCCACGAAGGTTTCCCGGGACATATGTATCAGACCCTCTACTTTGCACAGACAGACCCGGACCCTGTACGCTATCTGATGGAACCGGGCGGTTACGTGGAGGGCTGGGCTACCTACATCGAAAGTTATGCTTATCAGTATTCCCCGCTCTCCAGCGATACGGGTGAGATGCTATGGCTGAACCGCTCCCTGAATCTGTGCATTTATTCCCTGACCGACATCGGCATTCATTACCATGGATGGACTATGGATGAAACCACCCGGTTTCTGAACATTTTCGGCATCACGGACGAAGATTCCATTGCGGAAATTTACCAATGTATTCTGGAAGACCCGGCCAATTATCTGCAGTATTACGTGGGCTGTCTGTACTTTATGGATATCCGCGACAATATGGAAACCGCTCTGGGCAATGATTTTGATCTTCAGGAGTACCATCGCAAAATTCTGGAAATCGGCCCTGCCCCGTTCCCGATCCTTGAAAAATATTTGTCCGCATCCTGACAGATTTTCTCTCATACTTCTTAATAACTGCTGTTTTCCAAATAAACTACTTTTTTACAAAATTTTCTAAAATATCCCATGCTATCAAGAACCTTCATGGACATTTCCTGAAAATTACCCTATAATATACGTAGCTGTTCATAAGATATAAACTCATATGAGCAAACCGTATGCGAAAGTCCGCTCACAAAATATACTCTGCACATAGGGGTTCTGGCGGACAGCGGCTATACTTTAAAGTATTTTAAAGGACTGAATAATGAGCATGAATATAAGAATTGCAATTGTGGATGACATGGATCAGGATCGTGCTCAACTGGCACACTATTTAGAAAAGTTTAAACGCGAAAATGAAATTGAAATTGCATATGACACCTATTTATCCGGAGCCGATTTTATGAAATGTTATAAAAAGGGACTCTATACCCTCATCTTTCTTGACATACTTATGTACGGGCAAAACGGTCTGGCTGTAGCCCGCAAAATACGGGAAACAGATGCACGGGTAATGATCATATTTACATCCATAGCCCCTGAATTCGCACTGGATGGATATGAAGTCCGGGCTTATGACTATATCATAAAACCCCTGCCTTACGCACCGGTAGAAAAAGTGCTTCTGGAAACACTGTGCGGCAGGGAATCTCTGCCGTCTTTCATCGAAGTGAGGGAAAATCGCTGCCAGATAAAAATAATGGTTGATGACATCCTTTATGTGGATGTAGACAGCCACTATCTGCAGATACATACTGTATCCAGAATCATCCGCACCTACAAGCGCTTCCGGGACTTTTATCCAATACTGGAAAACTATTCTCAGTTTCTCTGCTGTTATCGGAACGTCATGGTCAACATGAACCGGGTAAAAGATGTGAACGACGAAGATTTTATCATGGATAACGATGATCATGTCCCCATGCGGCGCCAGGCAAAAGTGGAACTGCGGCAGCTGTATGAAAATTATATGTTTGATCAGATAAATCAGAAAAAATTCAGATGAGCGCAAAAAATTTGAAAAAACGCAAAAAAATTCGGGCGGGATTACCCCGCCCGTTTTCGATCCATGATCTTACAGAAGATCACTCCGATTACCGTATTCACTGCCGTTGCCACAATAGCAGGTCCCACAATGGCGGTGGGATTTACACTTCCATACTGGCTGCGGTATGCAATCATATTTACCGGTATCAGCTGTAAGGAAGAAATATTCATAATTAAAAATGTACACATCTCATTGCTGGCAGTTCCGCGTGGCACAGCCGTTCCTTTTCGCCGCTGCACCCTCTTTTTTCTTCCCTGATTTTCTCCTTCCGAACATTCCCCTGATTCAAAAGCCGCATCCTGTGCTCTTCGCTCTTCCTCCAGGTTTCCCAGTTCCTCCATGGCCCTCAGCCCCGCCGGTGTGGCCGCCCAGCCAAGGCCCAGCAGATTTGCGATCATATTCATGGAGATATGCTCTCTCGCCGCATGATTTTCCGGCAGATTTGGGAACAGAAAATTAAGAAAAGGCCGGATTCCCCGGCTCATACTCTCAACCAGCCCTGACTTTTGCGCAATCTCCATAAGTCCCACCCACAGAGCCATCACCCCGCACATGGTAATACACAGCTCCACTGCTTCCTGCGCCGAAGAGATCGCTGCATCCGCCACTCCCTGCAGGTTTCCCGTACAGGCTCCGTACACGATACCGATCAGTATCATAAATGCCCAGAGATAATTCATTCATCCTCCACATTTATCCTGTTTTTTATAAAAATATATGAAGTCAGGCAATTTATTATTATACGGAACTGTTCAGAAAGTGCGGGCCTACTGTTGGATGATTTTGTAAATGACAGTTTCTGAATCGCTGCAGCTGCCCTTATACAGTCAGCTTTTAATTTTCATACTGCCGGATCACTTCCAGAAACGCATCTCCGTACCGGCTGCATTTTACGATTCCCACCCCCGGAACCGTCATAAAATCTGTCTTATTTCGCGGCATCACAGCACACATGTCTTTCAGCGTTTTATCTGAAAAAATGAGATAGGGCGGAATCTTATTTTCTTTTGCAAGGCTCAGACGCAGTGCCCGCAGCGCATCAAACAATTCCTTATCTATATCTTCCGTATCCAGATTTCTCTTCTTCTGCTTATAGGCATCGCTGGCGCGCCCTTCCACAGCAACACAATTTGAACATGCCCCGCAGTGCTGGGGCCCCTCTTCCCCGAAATAATTGAGAATAAACGTCCGCAGACAGTTTTTTGTCAGACTGTAGTTTGTCATCTGTTTCAGGCGCTCTTCGTCCCGTTCCCGCACCAGTGCCTGCTCTTCCTCCGTCAGTTCATCATTCCGGTTGTTATGGTTGATAAAATAGCGATTCACCGATACATCTTTGGGTCCGTAGAGCAAAATACAACGGGCCGGTTCTCCATCACGACCTGCCCGTCCGGCCTCCTGATAATAGCCCTCCATGTTTTTTGGCATATTGTAATGGATCACATAGCGTACATTGGACTTGTCGATTCCCATGCCAAAGGCATTGGTTGCCACCATGACCGGCTTCGTATCATAAATAAATTCTTCCTGATTTCTCTGCCGCTCCGCATCAGACAGCCCCGCATGGTACCGGGTGGCCGGGTAACCGGCCCGCACCAGCTTTTCACATACTTCTTCCACCGTCTTTCTGGTCAGACAGTAGATCACACCGCTCTGCCCGCGAAACTGTTCCACATAATGGAGCAGTGCCTGAAATTTATTCTTTGGCCGTTCTGTCTGAAAAAAGAGATTTTTCCGGTCAAAGCCGGTGGTGGTCAGCGCCGGATCTTCCAGTTTCAGAATTCGTATGATATCGTCCCGCACTTCTGCCGTAGCTGTGGCCGTAAATGCACTGATCACCGGCCGCACCGGAAGCTGGTCAATAAAATCCACCATACGCAGATAACTGGGGCGGAAATCCTGTCCCCACTGGGACACACAATGTGCCTCATCCACACTGATCATGGAGATCTCCGCATTCATGGCAAAAGCCAGAAACTCCGTTGTGGCCAGCCGTTCCGGCGCCACATAAATAATCTTATAACGGCCCTCCCTGGCAAAAGACAGCGCTTTTAAATACTGACCGTGTGTCAGTGAACTATTCAGATAAGCTGCATGGATTCCCGCCTGATTCAGCGATTCGACCTGATCTTTCATCAGAGAGATAAGAGGTGAGATGACTAAAGTAATACCGGGCAGCATCAGTGCCGGAATCTGATAACAGATGGATTTTCCTGCACCGGTAGGCATGATTCCCAACACATCCCGCCCTTTCAGAATGTTGTCGATCAGAAATTCCTGTCCCACCCGGTAGGTATCATAACCAAAATATTCTTTCAGCAGTTCATATTTATTTTTCAAGTTCAGTATCCTTTCTTTCCTGCATACAATTTCTGTAAGTTAGATTATACGGGCTGTCAAAAAAGAAGTAAACCCGGGAAAGGGATTTTGATGAAAATTCTCCTTTTTATCTCAGAGGTCAGCATTCCTATGATCATCTTCTACATCATCCTCTACGGCCTCATCCAAAAAGTAAATGTCTACGAATCCTTTATCACCGGTGCTGCCGACGGCCTGAAAACCGTGGTGAAAATTCTGCCCACCCTGGTGGGTCTTATGATAGCCGTAGGCATACTCCGTGGTTCCGGCTTTCTGGAAATGCTGGGCAGTCTTATTGGTAAAATTACAGATCCTCTCGGCTTTCCCGCCCCCCTCGTACCATTTACCTTTGTCCGCATGTTTTCCTCCTCCGCCGCCACCGGTCTGGCACTGGACATCTTCAAACAGTACGGCTGCGATTCCAGGATCGGGCTTATGACTTCTCTTCTGGCCAGCTGCTCCGAAACCGTTTTCTACACCATGTCCGTCTATTTTATGACTGCAAAAGTTACCAAAAGCCGCTATACGCTGGCCGGAGCACTTGTGGCAACGCTTGCGGATATCATCGCCTGCATTCTTCTCACAAATATTCTGATTTAACAGGCTTAACCGAAATACAAAAAAACAGAGACCGCACAGTTTTTCATTTCCTGTCGGTCTCATTTTCTTACTTCACTAATTCATTATATACGTCTCTTTTACTTATCCCCCGGTCTTTCGCCACCAGTTTCATGGCTTCCTTACGCTGGATACCCTGTTTTTCGTAAAATTCCATATGTTCTTCCAGAGACATTTCCATCCAGGACTGACGTGCCTCTTCCTGCATCTCCTGACGGCTGCGGCCCTCCATCACAAGCACACATTCCCCCCTGACTTCCTCTGTCTCATAAAAATCCAGTGCACCCTGTATGGTCGTACAAAATGCGGTTTCATGTTTCTTGGTCAGTTCCCGGCAAAGGGTAATCCTGCGGTCCCCCAGCACTTCAAGAAGCTCTCTGAGCGTCTTCACCAGCCGGTGGGGTGCCTCATATAAAATCACAGTTCGTGTTTCATCCTTCAGTTCTTCCAGAACGGCCTGGCGCTCCTTTTTGTCCACCGGCAAAAATGCCTCAAAACAGAACCTTCTGGTGGACAGCCCGGACAGTGTAAGGGCCGTCACGCAGGCACATGCCCCTGGCAGAGAAGTCACCTCAATACCTGCTTCGTAACACATTTTTACCAGAAGTTCGCCCGGGTCTGAGACAGCCGGTGTTCCCGCATCGGTAATCAGCGCAATATTGGTTCCTTCCAGCATTTTTTTCACCAGAATCTGTCCCTTTTCCATGGCATTGTGCTCGTGATAGCTGGTCATCGGTGTCTTTATGTCAAAATGGTTCAATATCTTAATACTGTTTCTGGTGTCCTCCGCAGCAATAAGATCCACCTCTTTTAAAACACGCAGCACCCGAAGGGTAATATCTTCCAGATTCCCGATGGGTGTGGCACACAAATACAATTTTCCTGCTGCCATTTTTATCTCCTTATTTGATCTGAACTTAATTCGTTCTCGTTTCTCATCAGCTGCCATGCACCGGTTTTTCAGCGCTCCGGTACAGTCTTTTTTGCTGCTTTCATCTGCCTTACGGAGTCTCCTCAACCGCCTTTGTCCAGGTTTCCCCGTAGATTTCCTTAATATCTCTGGTATAAACACCAGGTCTGTCATACACAATCAGCGGTTTTTCCACCGTAATTCTGGGTTTTCCATGGCGCACCGCTTCTAGCAGCACCATATTCGGCTCCCGGTCCACAAAAGGGTAGACCAGCTGCATGCGCTTGGGCTCCAGATCATATTTCATCAGTACGCCCATGATTTCTGCCAGACGGAACGGACGGTGCACCATATAAAAGCGTCCGTTTGACTTAAGCACCTGTACCGCCTGGGAGATCACATCCTCCAGGCTGCACTTCAGTTCATGGCGTGCAATTGCTTTTGGCTCCTCCGGGTTGGTCAGCCCGTGATGCTCGGTCATATAGGGCGGATTGCAGGTCACAACGTGAAAAGAAGCCCTGCCAAATATAGCAGAAGCCTCCTTTATATCTCCCGTGACAATGGTAATATCCTCTTCCACCTGATTATACTTCATACTTCGTCCGGCCATCTCTGCCACCGGTTCCTGAATCTCAAGCCCTGTAAAATGCTTTCCCTGTGTCTTTGCCTTCAGCAAAAGCGGGATCACCCCGCATCCGGTGCCCATGTCAAGGGCCAGCTCACCCTCTTTTACTCTGGCAAACCAGGACAAAAGCACCGCATCAATTCCGTAGCAGAAAAAATCCGGATTCTGTATGATTTTATATCCATTCTGGAGATCATCCAGGCGTTCTCTCGGATACAGTTTGACTGTCATGATTTTTTTCTTTTCCTCTGTTTTTATTTTTTCTGTATTTTGGTCTCTCTCGGTCTGATCCTTTTTCCGAATCCCTTTCCCCGGATCTGTCAAAGGATTTTTCATCCAGCCGGTCAGATGGCTTTTCCGTTCTCTTCTCGCCCTGCTTCCACTGTGCCGGTTTGTGATCTGTCATTCTTTTATCCCCGGCATTTTTGTCCGATGGCTTTCTGTCTGACTGATTTTTGTACGGCTGACTTTTGTCCGCAGATGTCTTTTCCGCCGGTTTCCGATCGGTGCCTTTTCTGTCAGCACTTTTTTTATCAGCGAATTTTCGCTCTCCCTGTTTTTTATCTGCAAACTTTTTCTCGTTTGATTTCTTTTCCGCAGGTTTCTGATCTTCCGGTTTTTCCTCCAGGCTTTCCAGTTCTGCCATCAGAGCCGGATCCATATCTTTTTCCGGATCTTTTTTCTGTTTCTCTTTTTTTCTGGCGATGAACTTCAGTTCTTCCACTTTATAATCTTTCAGTTCCAGTTCGTCGTCATCTTCCTGAACCAGTACTTTCACCGTCTGACGCAGCACATTAACGCTCTGCACTTCGCCCTTCAGTCCCTCCGGAGTCAGGGCCGTATCACCGATGCCCGGCAGCTTTTTATTCAGATATTCATAGGTTTCCTGCTCGTTTTTCATACAGCACATCAGTCTGCCGCAGGTTCCGGATATCTTGGTGGGATTCAGAGACAGATTCTGCTCTTTTGCCATTTTAATGGAAACCGGTGCAAATTCAGACAGATATGTGTGACAGCACAGCGGTCTTCCACAGATACCGATACCGCCCAGAATCTTGGTCTCATCCCGCACACCGATCTGACGCAGTTCAATTCTTGTCTTAAATACAGCAGCCAGATCCTTTACCAGTTCACGGAAATCAATACGCCCGTCCGCGGTAAAGTAAAACAGAACTTTATTGTTATCAAAGGTATATTCCGCATCGATAAGCTTCATCTCCAGCTCATGCTCACGGATCTTTTTCAGACAGATGCTGTATGCTTCCCGTTCTTTCCGGCGGTTTTCCGCTTCATGCTCATCATCTTCCGGAGTCGCAACACGAATCACATCCTTCAGCGGCTGCACCACTTTATCGTCTTCCACGTCACGCGGGGAGAGCACAACCGTTCCATATTCCACACCGCGTGCGGTCTCCACGATCACGTGGTCTCCTGTATATATGTCAAAGTCTTTCGGAGAAAAGTAATATACTTTTCCTACATTCCGAAAGCGAACACCTATTATTCTTGTCATTTTACATCTCCATTCTATTGCCTGCACTTACCCGGATATCCGGCCCGGCCTGCCATCCCTTCACAGTCCGGATTCCCCGCAAATGCTGTTACACTAATTTTCTCTGATTGTCAGGAACAGCAGCTCCATGGTAAGGTCAAAGTTAACATTGGCATTGAGACGGACTTTTGCCTTATCAATCGCTTCCATAATTGTCTCCAGACCTTCATAAGAACTGTTTTTTGCCTGTTCTTTTATATGATTCAGCTCGTTTTTAAATACCAGATTGTCCACTTCCCGGGTTGCCTTAAACAGCAGAACATCCCGAAACCACATCTTAAACAGATCCAGATACTCCAGAGTCTGTTTTTTGTCACCGGAAAATCGTTTTACCACATCTGCCATCTCGCTGAGCTCCATGCGGCGGGCATATTTCAGGATCTGGACTGCCCGTTCCGTCATCTCTGCAAAGGCCTCCGATGCAGCCACTTCCATAGCTTTTCCGATATTTCCCTGGGCAAAAGATGCGTCAATCTCCGCCTGATAATCCGGTACATGCAGGCGCTCCATTAAGAACGCTTTCACCAGATCATCGCTGAGTGCCTTCAGATACAGGGTCACACATCTGGACACAATCGTCGGAAGCAGTGCATCCACATTGCTGGTCAGCAGAATAATGATGGCATACGCCGGCGGTTCCTCAATGGTTTTTAAAAGGGCATTCTGCGCCTGGGGCGTCATCTTTTCCGCATCCGGTACCAGATATATTTTATATGGTCCCTGATAGGGCTTGATATCCACATCGCCCACCACCTGGGTACGAACCTCTTCAACACTGATACTGTTTGGTTTTTCATGGTTGACCCAGATGATATCCGGATGATTTTTACTCAGCGCTTTCTTACAGGAATCACAGCTCAGGCACGGATCCTTTCCATGTTCCACGCACTGCAGAGTCATGGCAAAAAGTGATGTCAGCAGCTTTTTCCCGGCCCCCGGCTCTCCTGCGAAAATATAAGAATGAGATACCTTGTCCATCAAAATCGCATTCTGCAAATGTTGTATAATGTCTTCATGTCCTACTATCTGCTCAAAACCCTGCATGCTCATCCCTCCTGACTCATCCTGATCACACGCCCCTGCCATATCTTAAATACACGCTGCGCATGCTGTAATACAAGCATCTTTCATTTGTCGTATTTTTTGCATTTCGGTAATTATTCATACACCTCAGTATACCATACTTTGAATGAATTCCTCAACCTCTTTCAGACAGTCTTCAAACGCTCCGTTATTGAAAAACCGGCGTTCTATCTTCTCCGCCGCAATATTCTCCTCCGAAAAATCTTCGCAGTCCGCCAGAAAACGTCTGCACATTTCCTTATACTTGGGCTGCTCCTGTTTTTTCTCACGGATCAAGGCCCGCTCCAGACGAATTCCATCTTCCACCTCTACATAAACCGGCACAATTTTTTCCGGGCCGAAATACTGGCGCATTTTTCCATAGGACTCCAGGGTTCCAATGCCGATATAATTTGCCTGTTCCAGAGCAATCTGCCCTTCATCTGCGGTAAAATAGGTCCAGATACCGTGAACCGTCTGATAAGCCCGCTCCTCGATGATCTTCCCCTCATTACGCAGCTGATTCAGACGTTTATCATCCACAAAATAATATTGTTTTCCATCTTCTTCTCCATGACGAATGGGACGTGTTGTATAAAGAACCAGTTCTTTGAGCCCCAGTTTTTCATTCTGCAGAAGTTCGCTGTATATTTTATCTTTGCCTGAGGCACTTTTTCCCATTATGTAAAAAATCTTTCCCATATTATTGCTGCTCCTTATTAGTATTTTCCTGTTTTCGAAAACATTTCATCCCTTCGTTTCATAAGCCCTGCTGCTCATTTCCCCGATCAGGCACGTTCACAGAATCCGCTTTGACCACAAGAAAGTTTTTTTCTTTCAGCTTTCCAACCATTTCTTCCGTGATTTTCTCTCCCGGTACGATCACCGGAATTCCCGGAGGGTACACGCTGTAAAACTCAGCACTGATCCGGCCGACCGCCTCCGGGCCGGATACCGTTTCACACGGCATTTCCATTGCTTCAAAAATTCTCAAGATCAATTTCCTCCATAGCTCTGCACAGCCGTTCAAAACCTTCTTCCGAATCTCCCACACTGGTCATGGCAAGGGCCAGATTGGGCAATGCCATTTCCAGCTGCAAGTGGTATTTTTCTAATAGTATATGATATAATTCGTTTCCTGTCATGGGTATTTTCTCTTTTTCCGGCAAAAACACCAGTTTTGACCGGTCAGCGCCCTCATAATCAAGCAGCGTAAAATGGTTCAGTTTTTTCAGCCGGCCTCTGTATTTTTCAAGCCGCTTAACATAAGCATCAAAAATTGTTTCCCGATTCTCCCACACGTTATGAAGACAGGATGTAATACTTCCCATCAGAATATAAGACGGACTGCTGCTCTGATAAATCCGCATAAACCGATGCAGCAGTCTGGACGGAATGCGATCACTGCAGCGGTGAAGAATCGCTGTCTGTGTCATACTTGGCAGCGTTTTGTGCAGGCTCTGGATCACCACATCCGCACCCAGCCCCACCGCCGACTGCGGAAAATAGGCGTGCATACCAAAATGGGCACCATGGGCCTCGTCCACAATCAAAGGTTTTCCGTACCGGTGGGCAATCTCTGCAATAGACGCCACATCCGAGACAAGTCCCTCATAGGTGGGCGACACAATCAAAACTGCCTCAATTTTATCATCTTCCGAAAGTGCCTGTTCCACTTCCTCCGGGCGGATACCAAGACTGACCTGATACTTATCCACAGGCGGATGCAGATATACCGCCTCCAATCCACGAAGATACACGGCATTATACACCGCCTTGTGGCAATTTCGCCCCATAAGGATCTTTCCGCCCCGGGATACTGCCGCTGAAACGGCAGAAAGCAGGCATGCGGTACTGCCGTTTACGGAAAAAAGCGATTCCAGCGCCCCGTACTGCCGCGCTGCCCATTGCTCTTCCTCCAGAATGATCCCCTCTGCGTCATGCAGGTTGTCAAACCCATCAATTTCCGTAATGTCCATACGATAAGGATTCCCCATCTCCCATGGTCCAAACATCCTTTTATGCCCCGGCATATGAAACGGGTAAAAATCACTCTTACTGTACGCTTCCAATTTATCTTCTAAATACATAAAACCCTCTCATTTTATTTTTTCTGCATACCCCAGTATACTTTTTCCGCCTTAATGGGCAATTCCCGTATACTGACTCCAACTGCATTATAAACTGCACTGGCAATTGCAGGCGGCGGCGTATTAATTACAATTTCACCAATGGACTTGGCTCCAAAAGGTCCTGTGGGTTCATAACTGCTCTCAAATTCCACCCGGATCGTACCCACATCCAGACGGCTGGGAACTTTATACTGCATAAAAGAATTACTGAATGTTCTTCCTTTTTTATCGTAAATAATATCTTCATACAGCGCCATACCGATTCCCTGTGCAATGCCCCCTTCGGTCTGCACCCTTGCCAGACCCGGATTTACCACAGTGCCGCAATCCACAACGGCCGCATAGTCCACCATATTCACCTGACCGGTCTCTGTGTCCACTTCCACTTCCGCAATCCCACACATAAAAGGCGGCGGGGATACCGGTGAAGTAAATGCTTCCGTGGCGCTGAGTGCCTCATTGCTGCTGCACATCACATTATTTCCGATCTCTGCTCTTGAAATCCTTTCGCCTGTTTTCAGATTTATCACCTGTTTTCCGTCAAATTCAACATCCTCGACGGCACACTTTAAATATCCGGCGCCTCTCTCACAGATTTTCTTTTTCAATGTTTCGCATGTCTTCACAACGGCCATGCCTGTTACATAGGTGGTACTGGATGCATAAGAACCACAGTCATAAGGGGAAGCGTCCGTATCCACACCATGTACAATAATATCCTCCATCTCACAGTCAAGACAGTCCGCCGCCATCTGGGACAAAATGGTGTCACACCCGGTGCCCATATCGGAACAGCCTATCATCAGACTGTAAAAACCGTCATCATTCATCTTGATCAGAACCGAACCGGTATCACAATTGGAAATACCGGAGCCCTGCATGGCTAAAGCCATACCGACTCCCCGCACCTTTCCATTGCCCATATCCCGGCGCGGATATTTTTCGTCCCAGCCGATCATTTCTTTTGCCCGGGCGATACAGCGGTCCAGTGCACAGCTGTTTGCTGTTTCTCCGTAGTAAGCCGGCATAAGCTGTCCTTCATGTACAATATTCATTTCACGCAGCTCTGCCGGGTCCATATTCAGTTTCACCGCCAGCTCATTTACCGCCGATTCCACTGCAAAAAATCCCTGAGTAGCACCATAACCGCGGTATGCACCTGCCGACATTACATTCGTATAGACCACATCATAGACAAAACGGTATGCCTCTGCTTTTCCGTAAATGGGAATAGACTTATGCCCTGTTAGGCCTACAGTTGTGGGGCCATGTTCACCATAAGCCCCCGTATTAGATAATGCATAAAGATCAATCCCTTTGATCAATCCGTTTTTGTCCGCTCCAATCCGAACATGAACCTCCATCTCATGCCGCGGACTGGATGCCACAAAACATTCTTCCCTTGTATAGATCATTTTTGCGGGTTTACCCGTTTTCCAGGTAACCAGTGCCGGATAGACTTCCGCCACTACGGTCTGTTTTGCCCCAAAACCGCCTCCGATCCGGGGTTTGATCACCCGGATTTTTGATTTTGGAATATCCAGCGCTGTCGCCATGATGCGGCGCACATGGAAGGGAACCTGTGTTGCCGCCACAATATTCAATCTTCCGTAGGTATCCATATAGGAGTATGCACTGAACGGCTCCATCATAGCCTGCTGATTGGCCTTTGTATGATAGGTACGGTCAATCACATAATCACAGGAAGCCAGAACCGCGTCAATATCCCCCGCCTTATCTTCCTCATGGGCACACAGATTTCGCTTATTGTCCGCGCCAACCGGACATAAGCTTTCCCAGTTTTCTTCCGGATGAACCAGAATGGGATTATCCTTTGCACTCCGGAAATCCAGAACCGGTTCCAGCACCTCATATTTTACTCTGATCAGTTTCATGGCCTTATGAACCGCTTCTTTTGTTTTTCCGGCAACGATTGCCACAGCATCGCCTACAAAACGAACTCTCTGATCCAGGATCAGACGATCATAAGGACTTGGCTCCGGATAGGTCTGTCCAGCCATGGTAAATCGTTTATTCGGGCAGTCTTTCCATGTAAGAACACATTCAATACCGGGCACCGCCTCAGCACGGGCTGTACTGATCTCCTGAATCAATGCATGTGCATGGGGACTTCTCAATACTTTTACGATCAGTGCATCTGCCGGAGCCAGATCATTGGTGTAGACCGCTTTTCCGGTTACAAGCGCTTTGGAATCCACTTTTGGCACAGCCTGATTTACATATTTCATGCCTGTGCCCCCTTTCTGCTGCAATCTGAATCTGTTATGGAACAGGGCTCACCGGAAACTTCTTTCCCATGTACCTGAAGGGCATATTTGCGGATTGCCCGAAGCTGCCCCATATATCCCGTACATCTGCACAAATTGCCTGCCAGATACTCTTTTATCTCTTCCAGCGTAGGATTTTCCAGTTCCCGGAACATGGCCAATACGTTCATGATAAATCCCGGCGAACAGAATCCGCACTGCTCTGCACCTTCCTCAGCAAGGAATGCACCAAACTCCTCCGCTTCTTTCTGAACCCCCTCCAGCGTAGTTATCTCTTTTCCCTCCATACCGGCTGCCAGAATCGAACAGGACAGACGGGATTTCCCGTCCACCCACACGGTACATAAACCACAGTTTGTTGTCTCACAGCCGCATTTCACGCTATAACAGCCCAGTTTCCGCAGCAGATCCAGAAGAACCGTATCCGCCTCCACATCAGCCACTGTCTGTTTTCCATTTAAAATAAACTTAATCTCCATCTGTTATTCCTCCGCCAGAATCTCGCCCACGGCGCGATAAATCAATACCTCTGCCAGATGCTTCCGGTACTTTGCACTTCCTCTCATATTCGACCCGTAAGAAAAAGTTTCCGCCGCTTCCCCTGCATAAGTTCTTAATTCATCTTCAGAACAGTCTTTTCTGATTTTCCATTGTTTTTCAATAAGAGCTGCTCTCTGCGGTCTTGCCCCAACTGAAAAATACCATGTCTGTTCTTCATTGTTTTCCGCTTTCGCCGCTGCACAGGCAAGAATCGGAAAATCTGTCTGCGTAATACGCATGGAAGTATAACACAGTCTTCTCTGATCTTTCTTAATCACGATGGACACAAGAATATCCTTATCCTTTTTTGCAGCAGCAAATTCAGTCAGCGGAATCACTCCGCCCTTATAAAGTTCCACATATGTATCAAGGACCAATAAACAGGTAAGCACATCGGAAAAACCATATCTTCCGTATATACTCCCCCCAACCGTTGCCTGATTTCGAAACGGAACCCCTACAATATGGCGGACACATTCTGCTATGCCATCACCAAACATATCTCTTAATCCGCTGTGCAGTTCCAGCTGACGAAGGGTACACATGGCACCAATACGAAAGGCCTCCTCCGTCTCTTCAATCTGATCCAGACCCAGATTGGACAGATCAATGATTGTTTTTATTTTTTTGTCACCCAGGCGAAGCCACATCATACCGCCTGCAATACGGGCGCTTCTGGCCTGGTTCAATGTGTAGGCTTCCTCCAGTGATTCTGCTTTTACATAATTCTGAATCGTTAACAAAATAATTCTCCTTTATTCGTTAATCTGCACGTTTTTCCCTGATTATATTATAAGACGGAAATACCCGATTTTCAACCACACGCCCCTGCCCAGACCTGGACTTTCCATCACATTCTGTCAGGAATACACTTTAACCTGCCGGACATATTTGCCTGTAAATAAAAAGTGCGCTTCTGAAACCGGATTTTGATTGTCCGGCACCAAAAGTGCACTTTATATAATCTTATCTCTTTTTGTTTATTTCCCACATCTTTTAAAAGTGGTAATTCTGCCATTTGCTGTTAATAAAATTATAACTTAAAACAACTCAAACGCAAGTCCCTCTTTAAGCCGAATTTTCTCGCTATTTACCGCTGTTTTTCCCTTTAAAATTAGTAACTAAGACTTCCCATACCGATACGGTGTGGGAAGTTTCAGTTAGTAAACTGATAAATAATACCTCCGCTTTACTATTTAAGCAAATTGAGATATAAATGCAATTTATTAACATCAGCATACAGTCAGGTTTATTATTTGTTTATATCGAGGAATCGAAATTGTCACTCTGACAAACTGAAA
>JAXJSH010000078.1:0-24424 GCA_036310185.1 Lachnospiraceae bacterium
AACTACGATTATGTGAAAATATTCACGAACTTGCAAACTTTAGACTATACTTTTTAATAATTATCTTGTATAATAGAGGCGATAAATTGAACTTAGCTAATTTATTAATTAAAGAAAGAAAGAGGTAATAAAAGATGTCAATGGTTAATTTGGAAAAGTATGGTATTACCGGAGCTACTGAAATCGTATACAATCCTTCTTACGAAGTATTATTCGAAGAAGAAACCAAAGCTGGTTTAGAAGGTTATGAAGTTGGTCAGGAAAGCGAACTTGGTGCTGTTAACGTTATGACAGGTATCTATACTGGCCGTTCTCCTAAAGATAAGTATATCGTTATGGATGAAAATTCAAAAGACACAGTATGGTGGACTTCTGATGAGTACAAAAACGATAACCATCCGATTTCTGTAGAAGTATGGGATGAACTGAAAGCAATCGCAAAAAAAGAACTTTCTAATAAAAGACTGTTTGTTGTAGATGCATTCTGTGGTGCAAACAAAGATACCAGAATGGCAATCCGTTTTATCGTAGAAGTTGCTTGGCAGGCTCATTTCGTTAAAAACATGTTTATCAGACCGACCGATGAAGAACTTGAAAACTTCGAGCCGGATTTCGTTGTTTACAACGCTTCCAAAGCAAAAGTTGAAAACTACAAAGAATTAGGTCTTAACTCTGAAACAGCTGTAGCATTTAACATCACAAGCAAAGAACAGGTTATCCTGAACACATGGTACGGCGGAGAAATGAAAAAAGGTATGTTCTCCATGATGAACTACTACTTACCGTTAAAAGGTATCGCTGCTATGCACTGTTCAGCAAACACAGATATGAATGGCGAAAATACAGCTATTTTCTTCGGTCTTTCAGGAACAGGTAAAACCACATTATCTACAGACCCGAAACGTCTTCTGATCGGTGATGACGAGCACGGCTGGGATGACAACGGCGTATTCAACTTCGAAGGCGGCTGCTATGCAAAAGTTATCAACCTGGACAAAGAATCTGAGCCGGATATCTACAATGCAATCAAACGTAACGCTCTTCTGGAAAACGTTACTGTAGCAGCAGACGGAAAGATTGATTTTGACGATAAGAGTGTTACAGAAAATACTCGTGTATCTTACCCGATCGACCATATTGAAAACATCGTACGTCCGGTTTCAACAGCTCCTGCAGCAAAGAATGTTATTTTCCTTTCCGCAGATGCATTTGGTGTACTTCCGCCAGTTTCAATCCTGACACCGGAACAGACAAAATATTACTTCTTATCCGGATTTACAGCAAAACTTGCTGGTACAGAGCGTGGTATTACAGAACCGACTCCGACTTTCTCTGCTTGTTTCGGTCAGGCATTCCTGGAATTACACCCGACAAAATATGCAGAAGAGTTAGTTAAGAAAATGGAAGAAAACGGTTCCAAAGCATACCTGGTTAACACAGGATGGAATGGTACAGGAAAACGTATCTCCATTCGTGATACACGTGGTATCATTGATGCAATCCTTGACGGATCCATTGAAAAAGCATCTACAAAGACTATTCCTTACTTCAACTTTGAAGTTCCGACAGAACTTCCGGGAGTAGATACAAACATTCTTGATCCGCGTGATACATATGCGGATGCTTCTGAATGGGAAGTAAAAGCAAAAGACCTTGCAAACCGTTTCGTTAAGAACTTTGCAAAATACGAAGGAAACGAAGCAGGAAAAGCATTAGTTAGTGCTGGTCCGCAGTTATAATCTGATTTTTCTTGGAAATTTCAGGGTAGGCTGTACCTTGGTAATGAGACACAGGTTTCCTGTGTCTCATTATGCGTGTACAGTGTGCCCTTTTTTCCTGCTTATTCGGAGGTTTTGATGACAGATGAAAGAAAAACTTTAAAGCAGTTATTCGTTCCGATCAGTTTGGAAATATTGTGCGCCATGCTTGCGGGAATGGTGGACACGGTTATGCTCTCCTCCGTGAGCGACGAAGCAGTGGGTGCCGTAGGTACTGCCAATACTTATATCAGTATGTTCATTATTATGTTTTCAATCATATCTTCTGGTATGATCGCAGTAATGACCCAGTATATAGGGGCAGAAAAAAGAGGCATTGCATATCAGGCACGGCAGATCGGAACGCTGTTTAATGCGGTTATTGGCATCCTTTTGTCTTTGGGGCTTTTCCTGTTCTCAGAACAAATTGCAGAGGTGGTTGGTATCGCGCCGAAACTGAGAGAATATGCCAAAACATATATGCAGATCGTAGGCGGAAGCTGTATCTTGAATGCCCTGATTCCCATTTTTTCCAGTTATCTAAGGGCGTTTGGTCATACGAAGCAGCCGATGGCAGCAGCAGTTTTTTCAAATGTTCTGAATCTTATACTGAATGCGGTTTTCCTGTTTCAGTTTCAAATGGGAGTCATGGGAGTAGCCATTGCAACTGTTATTTCCCGGGTTGCCAACCTTGTTATTGTTCTTGTGGAATCCCATCGTCTGATTGATGCAAAAGATAGTCCCGAACGGATCAGTAATCGGAAAGTGGCAGGGCAGATTATCAGGATAGGGCTTCCTTCTGCGATGGAAACTGCACTTTACAATTTTGCAATGGCATTGATCATAAGATTCCTGAATCAGATGGATGAAAATGGAATGAATGTAACCGCCCGTTCCTATGCATTGATCGTCAGCAACTTTTCTTATTGTGTCGGTGCAGCTCTTGCACAGGCAAATGCTATCATGACCGGATGGAATATGGGTGCAGAAGAGTATGAAAAATGTGACCGGGAAACAAAACGGGCAGCGGTTACAGGCGTTATTGTCGCTACAAGTACAGCCGGGGTTTTTGCACTTTGTTCCGGACTTATAATGAAAATATTTACCGATGATCCGCTGATGATCGATCTGGTTGGAAAACTTCTCATGGTTGATATTGTACTTGAGATTGGCAGGGTTTCGAATCTTGTTTTCGGGCAGGCTTTGAAAACAAGCGGAGACGCACTGTTTACAACGGTTATAGCTGCCGTATTCATGTATTTGTGTGCGGTGGGTGGAACATATTTCTTTGGAATTCATATGGGCTGGATGGCTGTTGGCGCTTATATTGGTATGGCGCTGGATGAATGTGTGCGTGCAGTATGTATGTTTTTACGGTGGAAAAGCGGAATATGGCGGAATAAAAGTCTGATAAAATGAAGGGGGGGAAATATTTTATGAAGAAATTAAAAAATTATAAGAATTTATATGCGTTATATCAAAAAAGCAGAAACAGTTTTCGGATTCCTTTTTTTATATGTCTGATCTTATTCGTATTATCTTTTGTAACTATTTTTATGGATGTTCCATTTGAGTTAACGATGACGATGATGCTAATGATTATTCCTGTGATCATATTGGGAATTACACTTCTGGTTATACGCTGGAGAACAGCAAGATCTGCATCTAAGTTTACCGAGCAGGAATTAGCCGAAATAGATAATGAAATCCCTATGCATCAGAAAAATGAAGGATTTCTCGTAACAAGACATGCCGTTATCTGTGGCTGTAATAAAGGCGGACTGTTGCTTTACCCGGTAAAAAATATGTTATGGGTATATAAAACGGTAACGACGGGAAAAATGTATGGTCTCATTCCAATCTATAAATATACGGTTCTTGTTTTTGCCGGAAGAGATAAGAAACGTCGTACATTCACAGTTAAGAACAAAGGAAATATTGTAGAGTTCCTGCGGTCAGAGCTGTCAAAGTATCGTATGGATATCATATACGGTTATGAAAATGGTCTTGACACAATGTATAGAAAAGATATCAATCAGATGATCGCTCTTGCAGATGAATACGCAAAACGGCAGCGGGGAGAACTGCCATCCAATAAAGAAACGGCAGCAAAAGTAAATATGCATACGGCTTATCTTAATACTTTGCCGGAGATTAAGAATAAATACAAAGTGAATTTACTGTCCGGAGAAAAGGTTATTTTTACGGCAAATATATATGGTTTTAAATCAGATACCGGAGTATTTATTGGTGCAGACTGCAAGTTTACCATGACAAATAAGCGAATCATTGCGGATAACGGACAGGGACTCTGTATCGTGGATATTGCGGAAGATATCTCAGGCTGGAGAAGAGAAGAAAGCGGAAAAGGTCTGGCGAAAGAAGAATATATTCTTGTTACTTTAAACAAAGAGCTTACCTACGGTATGGGAGTACAGAAACTCACCGGATACCGCTTCTGTTTTAAGAAAAAAGATATGGAAGCATTTGAAAATATCATGAAAAATGTGCTTCGTCCAAGTATGCTTGTGTAAAAGACAGAACGAAAAGAACATTTACAAATGCTTGTATTTACCGGAAAACAGCGCTATAATAAATTTCACAATTTAAGAAATGGGGAGCTTGTAGGACAGGCTGAGAGGAAAGTAGGACTTTCGACCCGTGAACCTGATTTGGATAATGCCAACGTAGGGAGCGCTGTATAGCACAAATACGCATAGATTATGGGAAATTGCCAATCAGGTAGTTTCCCTTTTTTAGTTGTGGGAACAAAAGCGGCAGATTGGGGGCACCACCTTTTGTCGCTCAACAAAAATAATGTTAAATGCAAAGGAGAAAAACGAGATGAGAACAGCATTATCAATCGCTGGAAGTGATTCCAGCGGAGGCGCCGGTATTCAAGCAGACATGAAAACAATGACTATGAATGGTGTATATGCCATGAGTGCGATCACTGCACTGACGGCACAGAACACAACCGGTGTATCAGGGATTATGGAGGTAACTCCGGAATTTTTACAATTGCAGATGGACGCTGTATTTGAGGACATCCGTCCGGATGCGGTCAAAATCGGAATGGTATCTTCAGCGGGGCTGATTGAGACAATTGCAGATCGCCTGAAAGCGTACAAAGCAGTTCATATTGTGGTAGATCCTGTCATGGTAGCCACCAGCGGCTCCAGGTTGATCGATGAAAATGCGGTGGCAACACTGAAGAAAGAATTGCTGTCTCTTGCAACGGTTGTTACTCCGAATATTCCGGAGGCGGAAGTTCTGGCAGATATGCCGATTCACAGTGAAGAAGATATGATTACGGCGGCAAAGAAAATCAGTGAAAACTATCATTGTGCCGTGCTCTGCAAAGGCGGTCACAGTCTGAACGATGCCAATGACCTGCTTTATGCAGACGGAAACTGCCGCTGGTTTTATGGAAAACGAATCCATAATCCGAATACCCATGGTACAGGATGTACCCTTTCCAGTGCCATTGCTTCCAATCTGGCAAAAGGATTTGATCTGGAAACCTCCGTTCAGAGAGCAAAAGATTATATTTCCGGTGCGTTGGCGGCTATGCTGGATCTGGGAAAAGGCCAGGGGCCGATGGACCACCACTTCAATCTGACCGGTGAGTTTGCAAGGGAGGCCGAATAAATGGGAGAACAGAATCGGAAAGTAACGGAGCGCTTCCATCAGGCTGCAGAGCCGGTCTGGAAAAAATGTCTGGAACATCCTTTTGTTGCCGGAATCGGCGATGGAACGCTTCCGGTCGAAAAGTTTCGCTATTTTATGCTGCAAGATTATCTGTATTTGTTTGATTATGCAAAGGTATTTGCTCTTGGTGTGGTAAAAGCGCGTGATCCGAAACTGATGAGAACGTTTTCAAAAAATGTGGATGCAGTTTTAAATGGAGAGATGAATCTGCACCGGGCTTATATGGCGCGCCTCGGTATTACAGAAGAACAGGTATTTTCAGTAAAACCGGCGCTGGACAATTTATCTTACACCAACTATATGCTTTCTGTGGCAAATTCCGGCGGTCCTATGGAAATAGTGGCTTCTATTTTAGCCTGCTCATGGAGCTATGCTGAAATTGGTCAGGCGTTGGCAAAAATTCCGGGTGCAGCCGAGCATCCCTTTTATGGGGAATGGATTCAGGGCTATGCCTCAGAAGAATACGATATGACAAATCAGGCACTGATTGATCTGATGGACGAACTGACTGTGGAGGCATCCGAAGAGCAGATTGCATATCTGACGGATGTATTTGTAAATTGCAGCCGTTACGAACTGGGCTTCTGGGATATGTCATGGGAGTGCCGCGAATGAAAGCATTAGAGTTTGACCGGGTTTCCTTTCAGTACCCGGAAGAAGATTTTGATATTATAGATCAGCTTTCTTTTTCGGTTGAACCGGGTTCTTTCCATTGTATTGTCGGTGTCAGCGGATGTGGAAAAAGTACCATTTTTCGTATGACCAACGGTTTGCTGCAGCCGAAAAGCGGAAATATTCAGGTTGGAGATAAAGCCATTTCTCAGCAAAAGCATTATTGCGGCTACATGCCTCAGAAAGATCTGCTTTTTCCATGGCGTACCATAGGTGAAAACCTGGCATTGCCCTTGGAGATTCAGGGTGGCTATTCAAAAAAGGAGCAGAGAAAAATGGTGGAAGCTGCCCTGGAAGAAGTCGGACTGGCGGGCTGTCAGAATAAGCGTCCGGAAGAACTTTCCGGCGGTATGCGTCAGAGAGCGGCTTTTGCCCGAACCATGCTTACGGGCAGTGATCTGCTCTTGCTGGATGAGCCTTTTTCTGCACTTGATTTTCTGACGCGTATTTCTATGCAGGAGTGGCTGCTGAAGCAGTGGCAGAAGCACGGAAAGACCATTTTATTCATTACCCATGATGTGGAAGAGGCCATCTTTCTTTCTTCCAGTGTCTTTGTGGTGGAATCCACCCCAATCCGAACGCTGCGGGAAGTGCCCGTGCCCCTTGGATATCCCCGTACCCGGGAAGATCTGACCAGACCGGAGATTGTAAAGCTCCGGGAACAGATGGTGGATATGCTGAGAAAGCAGGTGACGGAATGAAAAAATTTTATAAAAATAATATGACGGCGCTGGCGTTTCTGTTTTTCCTGCTGATCGTATGGCAGTTAGGTGCCATGAAGGTAGATGCGGCCTACATTTTGCCCACACCTGTACAGATTATGCAGAGATTATGGGAGCTGCGGGAAGTGCTTTTTACGGTTCACCTTCCGGCCACAATGCAGGTAACCTTTATCGGTCTGGCCATTTCTCTGGTATTTGGTCTTGGACTGGCCGTACTGATGGATGTGAGTCCTTTTTGGCAAAAAGCACTGTATCCGGTTGTGATTGCATCACAGACGATCCCGACCACTGCGATTGCCCCGTTGTTTGTTCTCTGGTTTGGTTATGGTATCTGGAGTAAAGTTCTGGTGACTGTGCTAATGACTTTTTTCCCGATTACCATAACCGTGTACGATGGACTGCGCTCTGCAAAGGTGGAAATGTCAGAACTGTTATTAACATACGGAGCTGGGAAAAAAGATATTTTCCTGAAAATAAAGGTTCCGTGCGCCCTTCCTTATTTTTTCTCGGCTATTAAAATGGCGATACCGATGAGCATTATCGGGGCGGCAATTGGCGAATGGCTGGGGGCACAAAGCGGTTTGGGATATTTTTCCCGGCGAATGATGACTCAGCTGGACGGGGCAGGTGTGTTTGCACCGATCGTGCTGCTGTCTGTGATTGCTATGCTGTTGGTTGGGCTGGCATCACTGCTGGAAAAAAAGGTGGTTCGTTGGAGAGGAGAATCCTGAATCGGAAATTTAAGAAGAAATTCACAGAAGAAAGTATGTCTTATGAAAAATGGATATAGCAATAAGTAAAAATGAAATGGATGATGAAAGCATACAAAATAAAAAGAAAACGGATGATGAAGGCGTACAAAATAAAATGAAGCAGATGATTAAGGAGTATAAAATAAAATGAAACGGATTTTAGCATTGTTATTAAGTGTTTCGCTTTTGTTCACGGGATGTTCCGGCGCTGCAAAGAACGATTCGGGCAACGATTCGGAAAAAGAACTGACAGAACTGGACGTGGTGCTGGACTGGTATCCAAATGCACTTCATGCATTTTTATATGTGGCAATGGAAAATGGCTATTATGAAGAAGAAGGACTGAAGGTCAACATTTGTTTCCCGTCAAATTCAAATGATGCGATTTCACTGGTTGCAGCCGGACAGGCTGATATAGGCCTGTACTATCAGCAGGATGTGATTCAGGCCAGAGCCGATCAGAATATACCGGTAAAATCCATCGGTGCTGTGGTTCAGGGACCGTTAAATATTGTCCTTTCTCTGGAAGAGAAGAATATAACCTCACCGGAAGATCTGGTCGGCAAAACGGTTGGTTATGCGGGAACTGAGCTTTCCGAAGCAATTGTCCGCAGTATTATGGAATATGTGGGTGCAGATTACAAAGATGTAGCTATGGTGGATGTTGGTTTTGACCTGATGAGTTCCATGACCACCGGAAATGTGGATGCGACCATCGGCTGTCTGGTAAATCACGAAGTTCCGCAGATGGAAGAAGAGGGATTTGAAGTAAACTGGTTTGATCTGGATGATTATGGTGTTCCTTCCTATTATGAAGGCATTTTCCTGGCAAGCGATGAAATGATCGAAAATGACAGCGAGACACTAAAGGCCTTTTTGCGTGCCTCTGCCCGTGGATTTGAAGATATGAAGGAAGATCCGGAGGCGGCGCTGGCAATTTTGCTGAATAATCAGAATGAGGAAAACTTCCCGCTCTCAGAGACGGTTGAACGCGAAAGCATGGAAATGCTTCTGCCGCTGATGGAAACGGCGGATGCCAGGTTTCTTTCCCAGTCTGACGAATGCTGGCAGGAGAACATTGACTGGATGTTTTCTCAGGGTCTGATTGATGAGACGGTGGCGCTTGATGAAGTGCGGGTAAATCTGGATTTCCAGAACTAAAAACTAAGATTCCTGACTTTTTATGTGCAGATCATTCGCGTCTACTGTTATGGGTAAGATAATATCCGAAAAAGTAGGGTACGAGCAACAGGAAATAGTGAAAACAGGAATTTAGTCCGCTGGTACAGCTGGGAAAATGCGAGTGAGAGCATCTAGGATCAGCAAAAAGAAGGTTTTAGTCCGCCGGTACAGGCGGGAAAAGGCGGGTAAGGGCATCTAAAAACAAACTAATTATTTAGACGGTGCCGGGACATTTATGTGAGTTCATACCTTCTGAACAGTTCCCAAAATAACAGAAACAATCCGGATTCTTTTGTGCAAAAACGGACATACTAACGAAAAACCAGAAGAATCGAGGATTTTATATGGAATCATTATGGAGAAAAGAGACAAAGCCTCTGGTGTCAAAGCCGGAGGCTGTTTCTATACAGTCAGAAGAGAATCATTGGGACGTGATCGTCATGGGAGCCGGCATGGCGGGCCTCCTGACTGCATGGTATTTAAAAGAAGAAGGAAAAAAGGTTCTGGTTCTCGAGGCGAATGAAATCGCATCAGGGCAGACGGAACGGACAACAGCCAAAATAACAAGCCAACATGGGTTGAAATACAGTAAACTCATCGAATCAGTGGGTATAAGAAAAGCAAGACTATACGCTCAGGCCAATGAGCGTGCAATCCGGGAATATGAAAAACTTATTCAGGAACAGGAAATATCATGCCAGTTTGAACGAGTACCGGCTTATTTGTATACAAAACAAAAGGAAGAACTGCTGAAGGAAGAGGCGAAAGCGGCTTCTTCTCTTGGAATTGATGCGTTTTTTACAAAAGAGACAGAACTGCCCTTTGCAATATCCGGTGCTGTATGTTTCCGAAACCAGGCTCAGTTTTCACCGCTGGAGTTTGTCCGGCATATATGTGCAGAATTGGAAATTCTGGAACATACAAAAGTAATTGCGGTGAGAGGACACAGAGTAATTACAGAAAATATGACGTTGACGGCGGATAAAATTGTAGCCGCGATCCATTATCCCGCTTTTAATGTACCGGGATTTTACTTTTTGCGCCAGCATCAGGAGAGAAGCTATGTTCTGGCATTGTCGGGCTGCGAAAAAATGAATGGCATGTATTATGGGATTGATCCGGATGGTCTGTCTTTTCGGCAGGCAGGTGACAATCTGTTGCTGGGAGGCGGCTCCCACCGGACAGGAGAAAATGAAAAAGGCGGATCATATGAATCTCTGGTGCAGGCTGCAAAAAAATATTTTCCTCACAGCCAGGAAGAGACCCGCTGGTCCGCACAGGACTGTATGCCCCATGATGGGATTCCTTTTATTGGAAAATATTCAATTTTTGCCCCGAATCTCTATGTGGCAACAGGATTTCAGAAGTGGGGAATGACTTCTTCCATGATCGCAGCCATCCTTTTGCGGGATCAGTTGTGCGGAAGAAAAAATGAGTATGAAGAATTGTTTTCCCCTCAGCGGCTGAATGTAAGGGCATCCATTGGAAATCTGATGCATGATGTGGGAATGAGCGTAAAGGGACTTGCAAAAGGTTTTTTTCACAGACCGAAAGAAACAGCGGATTTACTGGCACCCGGACATGGCGGAATCGTTAAAATCGATGGAAAACGTTATGCGTGCTACAGGGATGAGACCGGCAGACTTTACAAAATATCAGCCCGCTGCCCCCACATGGGCTGTGAACTTACCTGGAATCCGGACGAAAAAACCTGGGACTGTCCGTGTCATGGCTCCCGGTTCGATGTGGAAGGAAATTTGTTGGATAATCCAGCCAAAAAGGATGCATTATCAGACCATTTGCGGTAAAATAGACACGTCTGATTTTACAGATATATAATGTACCCAACATCATAACAGTGGATACAAAAGAGAAGATTTTATATTGAAGGAGATATCCAAATGGAAAATAAGGACATTTTAGCAGTAGTAGACGGTGTAAAAATTACAAATGCAGATCTGGACGAATATCTGCAGGGTGTACCCCAGGAGCAGAGAGCTTATGCAGCAAACCCGCAGTATCGTGAAAAATATGCAGAACAGCTGGTTTCCATACATGCATTTGCAAAACTGGGTGAAGAACTGAAACTGGAAGAGACGGAACAGTATAAAAAAATCATGGAAAATACAAAGAGAAATATGCTCGCCCAGCTGGCAATCAATGAGATTATGAAAGATATTTCCGTAAGCGAACAGGAAATGAAAGATTTTTATGAAGCCAACCTTTACCATTTTCAGAACGATGAAATGATAAGTGCAAAACATATTCTGGTAGACGACCAAGAAAAATGTCTTGAGATTCTTGAGACCATTAAAAAAGAAGAAAAATCCTTTGAAGAGGCAGCTCAGGAAATTTCCACCTGCCCGTCCGGTTCCAAAGGCGGTGATCTTGGCGAATTCGGCAGAGGTCAGATGGTAAAAGAATTTGAAGATGCTGCATTTGCCGCTGAAATCGGGGATGTGGTTGGTCCGGTAAAAACCCAGTTCGGCTATCACCTGATCAAAGTGGAAAAGAAAATGGAGGCAGCACCGATTCCATTTGAAGAAGTGAAGGAAAAAATCAGTCAGATGATTCTGCAGCAGAAGCAGAGCCTTGTATATATGGAAAAATACAATGAATTAAAAGAAAAATATGTAGAAAAATGAAGACTGCTTTGAAAAGCATGTTTGTTTTGTAACAGAATAATAGTAACATCATGAAATAAAGTTAACATAAAAATTGAATTTATGTAAATGACAAAACATCATGCGGCGCAATAGGAGAAAAAAATTATGGCAAATACAGTTCAATTATATTATTTTAGCCCTACTGGCGGAACCAAAAAAGCAGGAACCGCCTTTTGTGAGGCTGTTTGCAAAGACTATAAAATGATTAATCTTGCCGAAAAGACAGATTGTGTGGAACAGCCGTCCGCTGATCTTGTGGTTTTTGCGGCGCCGGTATATGCCGGAAGAATCCCGGAATTTGTGACAGAAAAGATGAAAAAACTGGATGGAACCGGGAAGAAAGCAGTCACGCTGGCAGTTTATGGTGTGAGAGCCTACGAGGATGCACTGCTGGAGATGAATGATGTGGCAAAAGCATGTGGATTTGAAGTGATTGCTTCCGGAGCCTTTATCGCTCAGCATTCAATCGTGCCGGAAGTAGGTGCGGGAAGACCGGATGCCAGAGACATAGATGAAATTCAGGATTTTGCAAAAAAAGTTTCTGAAAAACAGGGTGAAGTCCACTCAGAATTTGCGGTACCGGGTAATCGGCCGTATCGTGATGGCAACAAAGTGAGTGCGACACCGATTTCGCTGGATGATTGTACATATTGCGGTATCTGTGCAGAAGTCTGTCCGACGGACGCCATTACCGTAAGTGAAGATACTGCTGTTACGGAACTATCCAAATGTATGATGTGTATGGCATGTGTGGCACATTGCCCGAACCATGCCCGTGTCCTTCCGGCACCAATGCAGCAGGCCCTGAATGAAAAACTGGGCGTGCTGAAGGATGTGCGTCGGGAGAACGAAACATTTATGTAATTCTGAAATATGGATATATCATTTTTTCATGCAAGCATGAAACATGTGACCGTTTGACCCTGGTATCATGCTATTAATAAAATTGGGGAAATTATTGCAATTATTTTAAAATAATTTATTGACAAAAAAATAACAATATGATATATTCTATCCAACAAGTAAAAGGGAGTAGCTAAACATCTGAAAAAGATGGATTTGCGATCGTCAACCGATGTCGAGAGGCATCCGTACCAAATGAGATAGCAAGACTTTTATTGTGGCAATTGTCATGATAAAAGTCTTTTTTTATCTGAAAATGACAAGAGACATTTTTATATTACAGATGTCATAAACTTTTTTGAATGACAAGTTGCCGCAGGCTGCGAAAAGAAGAGGAGGAAGAAATGAGCAACGAAGTTATGAAAAGAGAAATTGGAGAAGCGATTACAGCCGGTGAGCGGGCACTGACCAGCCTGAAAGCCGCCCAGAGTAAGCTGAACAGTGCGAAAAACTGGGGGATTTACGATATGTTTGGAGGCGGCTTTATTGCAAGCATGATAAAGCGTTCCAAGATGGATGATGCATCGGCTTATATGGAAGCTGCCAAGCACGATTTAGAGATTTTTCAGAGGGAACTGCAGGATGTAAGTGTACCGCTGGATTTGAAAATGGAGATTGGCGGGTTTTTAACATTTGCAGACTTTTTCTTTGACGGATTTGTGGCCGACTATCTGGTTCAGTCGAAAATATCCGATACACGCAGGCAGCTGGCCGACGCAGTCCGGAGAGTGGAAAATATACTGAGAGATCTGCGGATTCAGTATGGAGGTGTTTGATTTTGTCAGCGTAGAAGAGAAGACAATTTATTTTAATTTACACCTGATTTTTGCTTTAGTATAATTGGCATATGATGACAAGGGCAGAAGAAAAAATGTAAAGCAGATCAGAATCAAAGCAGAAACTGAAAACAAACCGCAATAAAAGCAGAAAGGAAGAATTGTATGTTTGGAGGAAAAAAACAGAAAAAAACAGGAAACACCGCGCAGGAATTTGAAAATGTGCCAAAAAATAGTAAGAGGTCCAATTCTGGCAAGGTGAAAAAAGTAATTATCGGCGTGTGCGTAGGGGCATTTGCAGTAATAACAGCATTTCAGTCTTTTTATTCACTGCAGGAAGATGAATATGCGGTGGTGCAGACATTTGGCTATGCACAGGTAGTGGAAGAACCAGGTATCAAATTTAAAATTCCGTATATACAGACCGTACATAAAGTAAGTAAGGCATCCAAACAGTTTGCCGTGGGCTATGATCTGGAAACGGATGAAACCATTCAAAAAGAATCTTTTATGATTACCAGTGATTATAATTTTGTGAATGTAGATTTTTATTTTGAGTATCAGATTACAGATCCGATCAAATATTTTTACGCATCGGAAGAGCCGGAAACAATCGTGAAAAATCTGGCACAGAGCTATATCCGTGATACGGTCGGAACCCACACCGTTGACGAAGTGCTGACCACCGGAAAGTATGAGATTCAGTCAGAAATAAAGACAAAACTTCAGGAACGTCTGGAACTGGAAGATATCGGTATCCAGATTACCAATGCAGTTATTCAGGATGCGGAAGTGCCGACAGATGCAGTGGCACAGGCATTCAAAAATGTGGAAGATGCAAAACAGAGTATGGAAACCGCAATCAATAATGCAAATGCAGATGCCAATACAAGGATTCCGGCGGCAAATGCAGAGGCAGATAAAATTATCAAAGATGCGCAGGCAGAAAAAGAATCTCTGATCGCCGAGGCAGAAGGTCAGGTGGCCCGTTTCAATTCTCTGTATGAAGAGTATATCAAGTTCCCGTTAATTACCAAAGAGCGTATGTTCTACGAGACTCTGGAAGAAGTGCTGCCGGGCATGAACATTTATATTACAGATGGTTCCACGCAGACACTGCTTCCGCTCGATTCATTCAGTAACGTAGATATTAACAGCGCATCCAGCACAAGTGGGGAGGAATAATCATGAAGAAAAAAACGATTATCATTTCATGTATCATATTGGTTTTAATTTTATTATCATCAGCAACCGTTGTAACAAAACCGGGCGAATATCGTGTGATCAAGCAGTTCGGTAAAATCGTACGAGTGGAAGAAAATGATGGTTCTTCCTATGGTCTGAGCTGGAAATTCCCGTTTGTTCAGAATGAAACCGTAATCAGTTCAAAAATGAAACTGAGTGACTTACCGGTGAGTGATGTTATGACTTCCGATAAAAAATCCATGATTGCCGATTGTTTTGTAATGTGGAGAATCGATGATCCGGTGAAATTTATTCAGAAACTGAGCGGTTCTGAGCAGAATGCGGAATCCAGAATCAGCTCCAATGTATACAATGCACTGAAAAACGTGATCAGCAGCCTGACACAGGAAGAGGTAATCTCAGGAAGAGACGGGGAACTGGCGGAACTGCTGACAGAAAAACTGGGCACCAATCTGGAATCCTTTGGTATTAAGGTAGAAAAAATTGAGACAAAGATGCTGGATTTGCCGGATGAAAACAAAGAAGCCGTGTACAATCGTATGATTTCCGAGAGAAATAATATTGCAGCATCTTATACTGCACAGGGTGAACAGCAGGCTCAGGAAATTAAAAATGACACCAATGAACAGGTGACCGTACTGCTGGCTCAGGCACAGAAAGAAGCCGACACCATTGTTGCAGAAGGTGAGGCAGAGTACATGCGAATCTTAAGCAGTGCTTATAATGATGAGAGCAAAGCAGAATTCTATGCTTTTGTAAGACAGCTGGATGCGGTAAAAGCCACGCTGAAAGACGGAGAGACAACCATTGTTCTGGATAAAGAGTCACCGATTGCAGAAATCTTTTATTAAAAAGAGATTTTACATAAAGGAGAAAAGCTTCTATATAATATAAAAGATGAATTTGTAAGGAAGATTCTGTAAAACAAAGATATGGGGAAATAAAGTTTGGCAGGTTATCGATCGAACTGGAACATAAATGTGCAGATTCGACACGATTACCTGCCATTTTTATGAAGAATATGTTATAATCAGACGGGATAAGTTCTTTGAGAATTGGAGGAAATAAAATGAATCGACTGGTAATGATGGTGCTGAAAAACTTCTGGAAAGTACCGACTGCCTATTGGAAACTGTGTCACTACGCAAAGCACACAGATAAATACCCGGAAGATGTGAAATACAAACATATTCAGTATATACTGAAAACGGCGGTTAAGTCAGGCAATATTGACCTGCAGGTAACCGGAAAGGAAAATATACCGGACGGAGGCGGATTTTTGCTTTATGGAAATCATCAGGGGCTGTTCGATATTCTGGCAATCGTGGCATCCTGTGATACGCCTATTGCAGCCGTACTGAAAAAGGAATTGTATGAGATCCCGTTTCTCAGACAGATCGTGGACTGTACCTATTCGTTCCCGATGGACCGGGATGATCTGAGACAGTCCATGGAGGTTATTCAGGGCGTTATAAAAGAAGTGAAAAAAGGACGTAACTATCTGATTTTCCCGGAGGGAACCAGAAGCAAAAATGGAAATGAGATGCTGGAATTCCACAGCGGAAGTTTCCGGTGTGCGGCAAAGACAAAGTGCCCGATCATACCTTTTGCACTGATTGACAGTTATAAAGTGCTGGATCAGAAAGGAAGCAAGCCGGTAACGGTGCAGCTGCATTATCTGGATCCGATCCCCTATGAAGAATACGCGGGAATGAAGACCCCGGAGATCGCGGAAATGGTGCGCAGCCGCATTGAAGCTGTAATTAAGGAAAATACCTGAAATATATCATAAGAGAACCGTTTTGATGAAATATGGAAAACAGATAAAACCTGTTTTACCGACTGCATCAAAACGGTTCTTTTTGCGGTATGACTTAAACGAAAAATGCGTATATTAAAAACGTATCCTATGAAAAATACCGGAAAATGGAGAGGCATAACAGCGGTAAATAAAATTTCTGAAAAGGAGACGTTGAAATCAGTGGCGGAGAATATTATTAAACAAATGGACAATAAAACGGAGAACCCCAAAATTCAGAAAAATGTGCAGATAAGATCAGATGAAAAGAGAATGCCGGAAGAAGAGGGCAGAATCCGTGATGAATCAGGGCTGAATAAAAGAGTTACCGTATGGAAGGGACTGATCGTGGGAGCAACCATGATGGTACCCGGCGTAAGCGGCGGTTCCATGGCCATGATTCTTGGAATTTATGACCGTCTGATTTCAGCAGTCAGCTCTTTTCGGAAGAAAGCGGGAGAAAACCTTTTGTTTTTGATTCTGTTTACCGTCAGCGCCGGAGCCGGAATGGTTCTCTTTTCTTCTCCGCTGTCCTGGCTGCTGGAGCGTTATCCGGCGGCAGCCATGTACTTTTTCCTTGGGGCGGTATTTGGCGGGATTCCGATGATTCAGAAGAAAAGCGGTGTGACAAAACTATCCGGGAATGCAGTTCTTTGTATGTTGGCCGGGGGGGGTTGTGTTATGCTCTTTTCGCTTATTCCGGATGGGACTTTTCAGACGGAGGTGGAAAATGGACTGATACAGTGGCTGATTTTTCTGACTGTGGGAATATTGACTGCGGTGGCCCTTGTACTTCCGGGCATCAGTTTTTCTCATTTTTTCCTGATTCTCGGTCTATATGAGCCATTGCTGCAGGCGGTGCGGACGTTTGATTTTATGTTTTTGCTGCCATTGGGGCTTGGACTGATGATTGGTATTTTATTATTCAGCAGGGCGCTGGAACATGTGATGATGAAATATCCCAAGCAGACATATTTGATTATTCTGGGCTTTATACTCGGGTCTGCGGCCCAGATTTTTCCTGGAATTCCGGATGGATGGACGCTGATTTTATGTGCGGCATTGGCGGCTGCCGGTTTTGGGGCGGTTTACTGGATATCTGCAAAAGAAAGTTGATTTTTCTTTTGAAAACTGGTGCAAATTCATTTACGATATACTTGACTATTGCGGAAAAACAGATAAGATGATAATAGAACAGAAATTTTGGGGAGCACCTCGTGAGAGGTGTTTTCTTATGCAAAGGACGGAAGAATATGAAAAAAAAGATGAACAACCAGATCGACCTGCTGCACGGTCCCATTATGAAATCACTGATTATCTTTATGATACCGATTATGCTTTCCAATTTGTTTCAACAGCTTTATAATGCGGTAGATACCGCAATTGTCGGGAATTTTCTGGGGGAGGATGCTCTGGCGGCGGTCGGGGCCTGCGGGTCTGTTTTTGAGCTGCTTGTTGGATTTATTATGAATCTTTGTGCCGGAATGTCACTGGTTATTTCCCGCTGTTTTGGCAGGGGAGAAGAAAAATTATTGAAAAAATCAGTTGCAGGGGCGATTCTGATCGGCCTGATTACCTGTGCGGCATTGACTGGGCTGTCTCTGATTGGTTTGCGGCCTTTGCTGGAATTGATCAATACACCTGCGGATATTATTGATCAATCATATGCGTACATAAGTGAGATCGGAAAATGGCTTATTGTCATGTTTGCGTATAACCTGTTTGCAGGGGTTTTGCGTGCCATTGGCAACAGTGTGATGCCATTGATTTTCCTTATTATTTCATCCGTACTGAATATTGTACTGGATATTGTGTTTATAACCACATTTGACATGGGTGTCCGGGGCGCTGCTGCTGCGACCGTTGTTTCACAGGGGGTATCCGCTGTGCTTTGTATGATTTATATTTTGAAAAAGGCCACTATTCTGATTCCGAAGCGGAAACATTTTGAACCAGACAAAAATCTGTATAAGGAGATTGCCAGTCAGGGGCTTTCCATGGGTATTATGGGTGCAATTGTCAGCTGCGGTTCCATCATTCTGCAGTCAGGGATCAACGGTCTTGGTACGGATGTCATTGCAGGCCATACTGCGGCAAGAAAGCTGTTTTCTCTATTTGGAACACCATTTTTTTCTATGGCGATTTCTGTGTCCACGTTTGTCTCACAGAACAAAGGAGCAGACCAGAAAGAGCGGATTCGCAGTGCAGTGCGCAGCTCCTATATTTATGACTGGGTAATGGCCGGTGCAGTTACAGTTTTTCTGATACTTACAGCACCCACACTTATTCGATTGATCTCAGGATCGGAAAATCCGGTTATTATTGAAAATGGAACCAGATATTTGTGGGTGGTTGGTCCGTTCTATGGGGTGCTCGGCATGCTGGTACAGACGCGAAATGCACTGCAGGCAATTGGAAGCAAGCTGATCCCGCTGATCTCAAGTGTGATAGAGTTTGCAGGAAAAATACTGTTTGTCGCCATTTTGATTCCTCGATTTGAGTATATGGCAGTTATCTTTTGCGAACCGGTTATCTGGTGCGTTATGACGGTTCAGCTGCTGTATAGTTTTTATACGAACCCTTATATTAGAGGACGAAACGCCGGTTTGGAATCCCAGGATATGTAAATCAGTTGTTTACAAAGATATGGTACAGGTTATATTCTTTTTATTTACATTCGATTTGAATATGAAGTAACGGAAACTTTTGAAAAAGAAAAATGGAGAGATAATCATGGAAAATCAGGAAAAAGTACATAAGCGCCGCGTGCGTTATTCCGGAACACATCCGAGAAGTTATAAAGAAAAATACAAAGAGCATCAGCCGGAAAAATATGCGGATACCATCGAGAAAGTCATTAAAAAGGGAAGTACCCCTGCTGGGATGCACATTTCCATCATGGTAAAAGAGATTCTGGATTTTTTACAGATCAAACCGGGCATGGTGGGACTGGATGCAACGCTGGGCTATGGCGGACATACAAAAGAGATGCTGAAATGTCTGGAAGGTCAGGGGCATATTTATGGACTGGATGTGGACCCGATTGAGTCGGTCAGGACAAAGGAACGTCTGGCAGATCAGGGATTCGGGGAAGACATCCTGACGGTCCGGCTTCAGAATTTTGCAGATATAGATCTTGTTTCAAAAGAAACCGGGAAAAAATTTGATTTTATTCTGGCGGATCTGGGCGTGTCATCCATGCAGATCGACAATCCGGAACGTGGTTTTTCCTATAAAGCAGAAGGTCCGCTTGACCTGCGTCTGAATCCCCGGAAGGGGATCAGCGCCGCCGAACGATTAAAAGAAGTCAATTTTGAAGAACTGGTGGGCATGCTGGTTGAAAATTCAGATGAGCCTTATGCGGAAGAAATTGCAAAGACCGTTCTGAACTGGCGCAAGCGGGGAAAAGCCATTGAGACAACGACTCAGCTGAAACATGCAATTGAGGAAGCGCTGGGGTTTATTCCGGAAAAAGAGCGGAAAGAAGCGGTAAAAAAATCCTGTCAGAGAACATTTCAGGCGCTTCGCATTGATGTGAACAGTGAATTTGAGGTGCTGTATGCATTTCTGGAAAAGCTGCCGGATGTTCTGGCTCCCGGCGGACGGGCTGCGATTTTGACATTCCACTCCGGAGAAGACCGTCTGGTGAAAAAGTCTTTTAAAGAACTGCAGAGGCTGGGGCTGTACTGTGAAGTTTCCAAAGATGTGATTCGCCCGTCTGCGGAAGAGTGTGTACGCAATCCACGTGCAAAATCAACCAAGATGCGCTGGGCGATCCGGGCATAGTTCGAGAGGCTTGTAAAATGGAAAAATGTAACTTATGTCCCCGGCATTGCGGGGCAGAGCGAAAGGCTGGACAGGCCGGTGTCTGCGGTGCGGCGGGAGACCAAATCCTGGCGGCGAGGGCTGCCCTGCATATGTGGGAAGAACCCTGCATTTCTGGGGAAAACGGGTCCGGTGCAGTTTTTTTCAGCGGCTGCCCGCTTCGCTGTATTTACTGTCAGAATTATCAAATTGCACACGTGGATGTGAAAAAGCAGATCACGCGGAATCGGCTGGCAGAAATTTTTCTGGAACTGCAGGAACAAAATGCAGCCAATATCAATCTGGTAACACCGACTCATTATACACCTGAAATTGTGTGGGCGCTGACCCGTGCCCGGGAACAGGGACTTGTGATTCCGGTTGTCTATAACTGCAGCGGCTATGAAAAAGTGGAAACATTGAAAATGCTGGAAGGCCTGGTGGACATCTACCTGACGGATTTCAAATATATGGAGTCTGAACTGGCGGCCCGTTTTTCCAAAGCTCCGGATTATCCGGAGGTGGCAAAAGCGGCGCTGGCAGAGATGGTACGGCAGATTGGAACAGCGGAATTTTCAGGGGACGGAATGATGAAGAGGGGCGTGATCGTAAGACATCTTTTGCTGCCCAATCATGTAAAAAACGGGAAACGCGTAGTTGAATACGTTTATAAAACCTATGGGGATCAGGTCTGGCTGAGCCTTATGAACCAGTATACACCTCTTCCGCAGGTAAAGGATATTCCGGAGCTGAACCGGCGTGTAACGAAACGGGAATATGAAAATCTGATCGGGTACACGCTTGGTCTGGGTGTGGTAAATGGATTTGTTCAGGACGGAAAAACGGCCAGGGAAAGCTTTATTCCAGCTTTTGATTACGAAGGTTTGTAGAAAAACAATAAAAAATGTAAAAAATAAGTTACAAAAATGTTACGACACACTTGCCAAAATATTATGGAAACGGTATAATGCTATTGGATGTATTGCAATTATTTGGGGAGAAATTACTATGAGAAAGAATCGTATTTACAAATCAGCGCTCTGCCTGATTCTTACCTTGGCCATGCTTGGTTCCAATATTATGGTATATGCGTCAGAAGACGTGAAAATAAGTACAGACGGACAGGCTTTGGAAGTTCAGGAAACAGATACAGAAGAAACAGCGTCAGGGGAATCGGATGCTGTGACCGTGGAAGAAGACGCGGGTTCGGTACAGGCAGATATTTCTACAGCCACACTGTCTGCAGTGAGTGCGGAACAGACAGTCGTTATTCGAAATATCTTTTACGCAGTCGAGACTGGCGGAATGGTATACGGCAAATGCCGATATGATGATGTCACAGCAGCATATGCAAACAGCAGCAACGAGACCGCAATTACAATCGGTGCCGGTCAATGGTTCGCCACAGAGGCGAAAGACCTTCTGAATCTGATCCGTACAACGGACAAAAATCTGTTTGCAGAACTGGATACAGCAGGTATCGCAGCGGATCTGGATAATGAAGACTGGAATTACTATCAGATCGATCCGGCTGGAGAAAAAGGAAAATGCATTGCTGCAATTATCAGCTCGGATGTGGGAATCCAATGTCAGGATCAGATGATGGATGAACAGATCAGCTATTATCTGGAGACTGCTCAAAATGCAGGGGTTACAGAACTGGGCGGTCAGATCATGTATGCAGAAACCATGCACTGCGGAGGAAAGAGTGCTGCCAACCGTATCCTTGGACATACAGAACAGCCTTATACGGCAGAAAATTATTACAAAGCGCTGACTACCACATGGCCGGAGGACGCGAACTTTAATTCACCGATCAGCGGTCCGGAAGGCTCTACATATTATAACAGACATACAAAAATATATGGATGGGTGACACAGTACCTTGGTGAAGGCTCTTCTGAAAATGAGGGAAGCTCCAATGGAAATACGGGAACTTCCGGGGGAAATTCCAGCGGAAATACAAATGAATCATCCGGAAACCGAAAGAATTCCTGGATTAAGGTAGAATTGAATAATAAGCAGGCGCTGACTCTGGAGGGTTGGCTGAGCCAGTTCCCGGCCAGTGCACGTCAGACCGATCCCAAAGCCTATTGGGTAAAGACATCGGATGGCAGCTGGTATCTTTATGACAGCAATGACACTCAGTTATACGGCTGGCAGTATGTAAAATTTAAATGGTATTATCTGAGCTGGGCTGATGGTAAAATGCTCTATGGCTGGCAGAAAATCGGCGGAGAGTGGTACTATTTTGGTACGAGCAGCGATGGAGCCATGAGTGTGGGCTGGAAAACCATAGACGGTGAGCTCTACTATTTTGGTGAGGCCGAAGACGGTGCCAGAAAGACCGGATGGCAGAAAACCAACGGAAAAAAATATTATCTGGATCCGGAAACTGGAGCTGCGAAAAAAGAGTGGCAGAAAATTGATGGAAAATGGTACTATTTCTATGAAGATGGTCATATGGCATCCAGTACCTACATCGACAATTACTATATAGGCGCCGATGGCGTATGGGTGCCGGAACTGGACCGAACACAGGATTTTACCAATATAGCGGGCGGTCAGAAAACCATCAAGAATCTGCTGCAGAATGCATTGAAACCGGTGGGAAGTACCCTGTATATCTGGGGCGGTGGCCACGATACCGGTTCCGGCGGAGATGGTTGCCGATATGGTGTGAATCCCCAGTGGAAAGAATTTTACATGTCACAGGATGCATCCTATGATTATGAGGATTATCTTTACAGCTACGGAAATGGTCTGGATTGTTCCGGGTTTGTAGGCTGGGCCATTTACAATACGGTATACACGAAGAGCAATGTGTCCTGGTCCATTACTACTTCGACGGGTATAGCAAAGCTGTTTGCCCAGACAAAGGGATGGGGAACTCTGCTGCAGAGCCCGAGTACATTCAAACCGGGAGATGTGGTCAGCATGAGCGGACATACCTATATTGTGATCGGTCAGTGTGATGACGGCAGTCTGGTGCTTGTTCATTCCACACCGCAGGCAGTTCAGATCAGCGGAACATGTACACCGTCGGGCGGATGGAGCAGTGAAGCCAGAAGTCTGGCTCAGCTGTATATGGATCGTTATTATCCGGACTGGTATTTTACATCACAGGGCTGTGGAACAAATTATTTTACAAATGTAACAGTAAACAGATGGTCTGTGGATGGCTCCGGTATTATGAGAGATCCAAACGGGTACCAGAATATGAGTGCAGAAGAAGTGCTTGCAGATCTGTTTTGTGAAAATTAAAGATATGATTGCAGGGGAGTGGTGAAGGCCGCTCCCTTTTTGGTATAATCAATAACCGGTAAAATACGGATATGCCTTGAAATTGCAGGAAAAAAAGTATATGATTATTTTACGAATACAAAAGAAGAGGGAAAATTGTATGAGAAAGAAATTGGCAGGCCTGTTTCTTGCAGGTGTCATGTTATTGAATTTGACTGCATGCGGGGAGGATCCAGATGCAACAAAATATGCATTGATTGTTAATACTCAGGCAGATCAGACATATACGGATCAGGCATGGGAAGGAATCCAAAGATTTTCAGTGGAAAATGGTGTAAAATGCGCGCAATATAGAACAGAAGATACAGAAAGTGAAGCCGCTGTAGCTGCGATCGACCAGGCGGTAGAGGAAGGTGCGGAAGTTATTTTCTGCATGGGAGAAGAAATGTCGGTAGCTGTTTATGAAGCGCAGAAAGAGTATAAGAAAGTGAACTTTTTTCTGATGGATGCAGAACCTCATAAAGAAAATTCAGAGGAACCATCCATTCGGGAAAATACGTGTGTTGTTTATATTGACGAAGTACAGCAGGGATTTTTAGCCGGATATTCTGCTGTGGCGGAAGGTGCGCGCAGCATAGGATTTATGGGCGGTGTGCAGGACGAGCACAGCGAAAAAATGCTTGCTGGATTTATACAGGGTGCAGAAACGGCGGCCCGGGAAGCTGGTCTGACAGCAGGGTCGATTACGCTCAGACAGATGTTTACCGGTAAAGACAGAGTGTCACCGGTGTATATGTCAGATGCGATTGCGTGGTACAAGGCCGGGTGTGAGATAATCTTTGCTCCGGATCAGGAAGTTGCAGTATCGGCTGCAAAAGCGGCAGAGAATCAGAATAAAAAAATAATCTGTGATGGGGCTGACCAGATGGGAATTTCAGCCCAGGTACTGACCTGTACGACGAAAGATTATGCAGGATTTGTATACTATGCTTTGGGTATCTGTATGGACGACTCGTTTGAAGGTAAAACTACGCTGGAGGTCGGTGCAAAAGAGAATGCAATCGGTCTGGTAATGGACAATACTTCATTTACCGCTTTTTCACAGGATAAATACACGGAGGTGTACGCAAATCTGGCAAATGGAACTTATGCACCTGCGGATAAGGCGCCGGAAACAACAATCCTGACACTGGTGAATGAATAAGATAACCAGATACAGAACACTTTCAGAC
>JAXJSH010000079.1:0-37404 GCA_036310185.1 Lachnospiraceae bacterium
CCAGGTCTCAGAGTACACGACTTGCAGGGAAGGTGCTCTGGGACTTTTTTCTTTCTGTAGTCTTATGACAGTATACAGAGCAATTCGGTGACAGGCAAGTAGATCATAAATATGCTATTTTAAGTAATCAACAACATTATATGAAGATAATAGGGAAACCGGTGAAAAACCGGTACAGTCACCTCTACTGTGACGTGGACGAAGGAGCATATACCATTGGACGAAAGTCTGAGAAGGCAATCCGGAGAATGAAGCGAAGTCAGGAGACCTGCCTCTATTGCAGCACAAATTTTCAGGATGAGGAAAAACTATATTTTTATATGATGATCGGAACAGATGAATCAGATAAATCAATTGAATAAGAAAAATACATTGAAGTCCTTTGCTGAAAAGCAAGGGATTTTTTTGTTTCAAAAGAGCAGATAGAAGAAAGATTAAAATATTATATTGAACAGAATAAAAGGTGGGAAAAAATGAAAAAGAACAAATGGAAACAAATCGTTTGCAGTCTGATGCTGGTCGTTCTGCTGATGCTGACCGGCAATGTACCAGTACATGCAGAAAACAACACCAGAATGGCATTGACTTTTGACCGTAAGAATTATGATGCCGGAAGTATTGTCACGGCACAGATTTATATTTATGATGCAGAGTTTAATGCAGCCGGATTTTCACTGAAGTACAACACGCAGCGTATGGTTCCGGTGCTGGCAGACGGAACAGACTCCGACAATGCAAATCAGCTGATTACCATTCATAATCAATACGACGATGATGAGGGAACCGGCACATTTTCCGTATTGTCCCGTGACATAAACAAAGAAAGCGGAAATGTGGAAGTATTGCTGTACATAAATCCAAATGCAGGCAAAACTGCAACAGCAGACAGCAGTGGAATGCGGATAGGCGAAATTGCGTTTCGAATGCTGGAATCAGGAACCCCGGACATAAAATTTGCTGTAAATGAAGACAGCGTGGATTTTTATTCAGTACCATGTCTGATCTTAAACGAAGGTGCCCAAATGGAAACTGCATATGCCCATGTTCAGGTGGGAGAAGAAACCATTCAAAATGTGGATATCAGCAAAGAAGTGATCGATCAAAAAGACACAGAACTGGAAAACCAGAAAAAAGCGGAGGAATCTGATCATACAGGAAATTCCGCTACAAAGAATGAAAATAAAAATGCCGCGGATGGCAGTTCGGATGAAACACAGGACAGCAATAAAAAGACCGCTGAAAACAATACGGAAGAAAAAAGCAACGTGGAAGAAAATGGGCAGTCCTATGAAACATGGGAAACCGGGGACAATGCAAAAAATGAAAAAACGGACGAATCCCGGAAAACATCTTCCGTCAAAGATAATGACAGCCAGTCCGGTCAGCAAAGTACGGTCTATATGGTCGCTATCGTGCTTGTGATACTGATTGCAGCTGGTTTTGTGATTATATTTTTAAAAAAGAGAAACAAGGAGGAGAAAAATGAGAAAACGAGCAAGTAAAGGAATTGTATGGTTATTGGCGCTGACCATGCTGCTGGCGATGGCCGTTCGTACGCCAGTGGAAGTCAGCGCTGCACAGGCTCCGTCTATGGAAGTGCAGTTTGAAAAAGACTGGTACCATGCAGGCGAGGTAATTACTGCAAAAGTCTATATCAAAAATGCCACATTCAATGCGGCTGGATTTTCTTTGAAATATGATACCGATGTTATGACTGTCGTCGCAGAAGACGGTACAGAGGGTGACAAACCGGGACTGATCCGAATCGAAAACAAGTATGATGAAAATGAGGATACCGGTTATTTTGTACCGCTCAGCAGAACCGTGAATTCATCGGCCGGAACCTTAAAAGCACTCTTTTATGTGAAGGAAAAAGTGGGCGGCAACACGGTAACAGCGGGAGATGAAGGCATTCTTACTGTTTCCATATCTTTTAAAATGAAAATAGATGCAAAACCGGAACTTGAATTTGCGACCATTTCCGGAGATGCAGATTTCAAAACAGAGACATTTCGCATTTTAAACGCAGGTATTCAGGACGAGAGTGCCACCGCTTCTGTTGTATATCTGGAAGAGGGTGTTGAATTGACGTCGGCAAAAGAGGCAGCAAAGGCAGAAATCGCTGATTATAAGAATCCGGCAGATTATGATTCTGAACATCAGGAAGAGCTTGCTGCAGCAATCGAGGCGGGAAATGCGGCAATTGATGCGGCAGCTACGGTAGAAGAAGTAAATGCGGCGGTTGCTGATGCAAAAGCGGTTATGGATGCAATTGAGACAAGTGAAAATCCTTTTGTTCTTCCGTATACCGATGTACTGGAAACAGACTGGTATTATCCGTATGTAAAAGATGTCTATCTGAAAGAACTGATGACCGGTCTTGACTATACTACTTTTGGTCCTGTTCAGAATCTGTCAAGAGCTCAGTTTGCAGTCATTCTGTACCGTATGGAAGGTTCTCCGGAAACATCCTATGAAGCCCGCTATCCGGATGTGCCAGAGGGAACATGGTACACAAATGCAGTTATCTGGGCAAGCGAGAACGGTATTATCACCGGTTATACACACAACGGATATTTTGGACCGGCAGATGATATCACGCGGGAACAGATGGCAACTATGCTGTACCGCTATGCAAAATACAAAGAATACGATATCAATACACTTGCTGATTTGAGCAGTTATCCGGATCATGAGCTGGTCAGCGAATTTGCTCAGAATGGTATGTGCTGGTGCGTGGAGAATGGAATTATCCGTGGTGATGGAATAACAGGAAAACTGATGCCGCAGGGCAAAACAGTTCGTGCGGTCTGCGCAACCATGATCAGCCGTTTTACAGATGCATTTTAAAATAAGGGGGCATTACTTTGAACAGTAAAAGAGAAAAAATGAAAAAGAAATTTCTGTCATTGTTTCTTTCTATTGTAATGGTACTGGGAATGATTGTGCCGGTATCAGCTGATACGGTAGAATCAACGGATGCAGATGCAAAAATCGAGACACAGGTTTCTGAGGATGCAATTACAGAAGAGACTGTCACAGAAAAAACAGCTGCGGCATTCACCGATGTAACTGGTGAGGGAAATACTTCCACAGAAGCAGAAAATGGTTCATCCGGTGATGAAACTCAAGGAAACGAAGAACTGACCGGTACGGTATATATTTCTGTCAGTGATGATGCGGACTATGTACTCAGCGACGGAACAAAATCCGATGTACGCATGGCTTACATTCCGGTAGATCTGACTGATCTGAGTGAAATTGATCTTGATGATTATGAACTTGGAGATTTTAAATACGATAAAGACGATGACGGCGAGTATGAAATCACAATGCTTCATCTGTTTTTATATACACTGGATCAGTATTATTCAGGCGGCGCGGAATCAGCAGAATTCAGCGGAACCCCTGGTTCTATGCTTACTAACAGCATCTGGGGGCATGATATGAATCTGACCTATTACAAAAATGGTGCATATCCGTTGGAAAAAGAGGGCTGGGGCGCAACTGCCGACAGAATTGTTCTGGAAGACGGTGACTTTGTTGATCTGTCCATGTACAGTGACTGGAGTTTTTATTCCGACACAAATGCAGGCTATCATTATTTCAGAAATGAATCCGATGAAATTACACATGAATTTACAGCAACAGCCGGGGAAGAAATGACCGTAGAATGTGTTCGCTCTTCTCTGGATGTGGCAGACGGCTATGCTACAAGCTATGTGGCAGCCGAAAATAAAACCGTTTATTATGCACAGGAATTTTATTCACAGGATGCCCAGAGTGCAGTGACAGACGAAAACGGCGACGCAAAAATCACATTCCCGTCTTCCGGTACATGGTACATCTGGACAAAGGGTGAAACAGGCGCTGAAACAGATGCGGTTGTTTCTTCTCCGGCATACGCAGAAGTGACGGTAGAAGAACCGGAAATTACAACACCCTCACTTGGAAAACTGGAAGTATACAGCAACGGCGGCGGATGGTCAAAAGTTGGTGATCCATTTGAAATGACACCGGCATTTAATCCTGGAACTTACGAAGAATATAATGTGACAATTCCGGATTATCTTTCAAGTGTTTATGTGGATGCAAAGGTGGCAGATGGTTTCACCGGCTATTCTCTGATGTACACAAATCAGTGGGATACTCAAACAGCTGTTATTCCGTACCGGTTTCCAAAGGCTACATTGAGGTCTATCTTCAGGACAGCAGTTGGAATAAAATTGCAACTTATAAAGTAAATATCAGCAAATTTGCAACATTAAAAGGTCTGGAAGCAGACGGTATCATGGAACCGGATTTTGACCGTGATACAAAAACTTACACAGCAATGGTAGACAGTACAGCAGAATCCGTTTCAATCACAGCAACACCGTACAATTCTGCCTACACCGTAACTATTGGCGGTCAGACCGCCACAGACGGAAAAGTGGATCTTACATACAACTGGAATGATGAAGGCAAAATGGACGTGCCGATTGTTGTAAGCGGCGAAGGCATTGCTGAAAACACATATACACTGACACTTGAAAAAGCATCGGCAGATGATGTACCTACATTCAATACACAGCCGGAAGCGGCTGATTATGTCATGACGGATTCACCATCTCCGTTAACTGTATGGGCAACTGCCAACGGTACAGTCAGCTATCAGTGGTATTACAGCGAAACAGACAGTACCGAAGACGGGGTTGCTGTTGAGGGAGCAACAACAGACAGCTATACACCGCCCGCAGACACAGATTATATCAGATATTATTACTGTGTTGCAGAAAACACAAAAGAAGATGGTACCACTTATACAGCAACCTCTGATCTTGTCCGTATCCGGATGGATAAAGACCCGAAACCGGTGGTTACACTGAAAACGACCGGAGGTGAACTGCCGACCGATGATGGTTTTCCATATGAAGAAACCGTTGGCTATTCCTATGACATAGGTGATACCGAAAATGTAGTGCCTTTGGAAGTAGAATATTCATCCGCAGTAGAAGGCGGTGAGTGGAGCTTACAGTGGAAAGTAAAATGCAATTACAGGGGAAGTACCATCAGTGGTGCAACAGAAGCAGCCTATACACCGGATGTAACAACACCTCAGCAGGCTTATTATTATAAAAACAGCATAACCCAGATGTCCTATTACTACTGTACCGTAAGTTACACCTACAACGGACGTACTTACAGTACAGATTCAGATTCCGTATATGTATATGTACGCGCAGATGAAGGGATGGCGGCAACAGTAGAAGCGTACAATTCCCCGGAATCAATTACAACCATTTGCGGCACAGAACCAGGCGGCATTTCCATCGTAGGCAGAACAAACTATGGTTATATGGAACAGCAGCTGTTTGTAAACACGGAAAACAGTACAGAAGGCGGCACACCGGTAACAGAAAAGAAATCTCTGAGCAGTGGTACGGTCACTTCTGCAACGCTTCCTACCTCTGATACACCGCAGACCTTATACTACTATTTTGCAGTTACAAATCATTATCAGAAATATGATACCATTACATATTCTCCGATCGTTCCTGTAACATTCTATGATTGTGAAGATTATATCAGAGATGAATTAGGTTATGAAACACTCTGGAATGGTTCCGGTACAGAAGAAGATCCGTGGATGATTACTTCACAGGCAGACCTGACTATGCTTTCTGAAATCGTTGCACAGGGTGTAACCTTTGGCAACTGCTGTTTTGAAATGGCAAATGATATCACACTGGATGAAAACTGGGTATCCATCGGTGCCGGTTCAACAAGCGGAAACGGTAAAAATCTGAAGCCATTTTCCGGCATATTTAATGGTGCCGGTCACACATTGACCTATGCATATGGCATCGATCAGCCGCTGTTCCAGTTCGTCCGTGATGCACGCGTGGAAAATCTGAATATTTACAGTGAATACATTGCAAACTATGGTCTTGTCAGCGGCTATTGTGTAGACTATGGCACAGACGGCAATTACAGCACGGGCTGTCCGGAAGTGATCGAAATTGATAATGTGACCATTAAGAGCGGCACAACCATTTTGAAATCCGGTTTGATCGGCGGTTATGCATCCGGTCTGAATATTATCCGTATTACAAATTGTACAGCGGAGCAGGGTGTTGTTGTAGGTTATGACAAATCTGCCGATGCCTCTGCTGAATATGCAAATATTGCATCTTTTGCAGGTCAGTTCAATGGTTATATTGATAACTGTACAAGTTATGCTGCTGTTTACGGAACAAATTATATCGGCGGTATCATGGCAGGAAAAGGCCAGTCCATGGGACCGTGTGTGATCACAAACTGCCATTTTGGCGGTGAGATTATTGCAAGCGGTAATAACGTAGGCGGTATTGCAGGCGGCGGTTATTATTCCTCCTCTGCACCGAATACACCTTGCGTAACCATCCAGAATTGTACATCGGATGGCACGATTACCGGCGGAAGCAATGTTGGCGGTATTTTCGGCGGTGAGCCGGTATGTACACAGTGCTGGGCAAATGGCATCGGTTATATCCAGGACAATACATTTACAGGTACTGTTTCCGGCACGGCGGAAGATGCTGTTGTGGGCGGTGTAATTGGTTTCATGAAATCGCTGGATCGCTACAACATTATTGAAAATAATTACTGGTCAATCGGATGCGGCGCGGAAAGTGGTATTGGATCTATTGGCGCGATCGATTACACAACCGACCAGTACGGACGCGACGGAGAATTTGTTGTTGATGAAGCATGTATTCCGGTTGGTTCCAAAGTAAACGTGGTATTTGAAAAGGATTACTACGAATCCGGTGATACCGTTACAATGAAAGTCATTCTTGCGGATGCTTCCGATGTCAACGCTATGGGATACAGCATAAAATATGATGCATCTGCCATGACATACATTTCTGCAGAAACAGAAAACGGATTTGTAAGTCAGAAAGCAGAAGCCGATAAAAATGAGGGAACTCTGAAACGTGTATTTTATCTTCCGGAAGGGGAAGTTGTTTCTCCGGATGAAGAAGGTATTGTTGTAGATACGGTAACATTTATTATGACAGCAGCCGGAACACCGTCTGTTGAGTTTGCAGCCGCAGAAGGCGACGTTGATTTTGAGGATACCAGTATTTGCGTTATGTCCAGGGGAATTAACCTCAATGCATTTACAGGTGTTGCATATGAAATTTCTGTTCTTGCAGCAAAAGAAGCGGCAGCAGCAGTAGATGCGCTGATTGATGCAATCGGCACAGTAACAAGAGAAAGCGGCGATGCAATCGCAGCAGCACGAGATGCTTACGAAGCATTGGATCATCTTGCAAAAGGATATGTAACAAAACTGGATGTTTTGGAACAGGCGGAAGCTCTGTTTGATCTGTGGCCAAAAGGTGATGTAAACTGGGACGGAAAAATCAATCTGTTTGACATGTCACTGATGCTGGACGCATACAACACAGAAGATGCCGCATGTGATATTACAAAAGATGGTGTCGTAAACTTAATTGACTACTCCATCCTTCTTGCAAATTACGGTGCAGCCGTTTGAAGCAGACAGATGATAGATCAAAAATTATCCGGCATCATAATGTAAAAATTTTATGATATCAGGGCGGATTTCGAATGTTTTTCGAATTACGAGAGCATAAAATGCGGAGTAATCCGTAAAGGGGTCAAAAGGTATTTTGACCCCAACATCATTTTATAAGAAAAATAAAAACGGGATGCTCACAATCGGGGGCATCCCATTTCTTTTAACGTTTCCCAATCCAGCATTCTGGTACAGAATACGGGTGTACTTTTTTATGAACCAATCGTAATTAATTTCTTCTACAATAGTTTTTCTATAATCATGCAAAATGGATTGACAAAATAATATCAATCTGCTATTTTTATAGTGTGTAATTGAATATTGCAGTATCAGGTGCAGAACACACTGCCATAGTTCTGAAGAGGGAATCAGGTGAGAATCCTGAGCGAACTGGTCACTGTATTCAGGGAGCGAACTTCAATTTAACCATTGCATGGCCCAAAATATGCGAGAAGGTGAAGCGAGCGATGATCTGTAAGTCAGGAAACCTGCCTGGTGCATGAGATGTGCTCCAGATACAGCGCAAACATCCGACAAGATCATAAGGTATTGCGGGAGATACCTTTATGGTTTGTTTTTCATGTGTCTGCAAATGGGTCGCAGCCACTATTTTTTATGCAAAATACTCCTTAGTTTTGTAGAATAAATTGGGGGATGGTCTCTTAGCAAGAAAAATGCACAATGTTACCTCCGCTATCCTGAGGGCTGGAATTTTTGACCAGGATTTCAGATCAGCAGGATATCCCCCCGGCAGCCCTTGCCAGCTGCCGGGAACTCTTTTATAAAAAGGAATGCTGCTGGGCAACATACAAAAATGATATAAACACAATATCAACTATATATTTTACATATATTATTTCCTGTATTATATTGTTAGAGATATCGGATATCAGACAGAATATGAAGATTGACAGGAGGATAATATGGATTCGATAACAGAATGTATTATGGCTGCAGCTTTTTGTGCTGCTGTTGCAGATCAGTTGTATTGTATTTGCAGAAAAAATATGCCTGCACAAAAAAGTGTCAGATTTATACTGATTACCACCGGGGTCGGTTTTGCATTTGGAGCGGCAAAAGAATTTGTGCGCGTTCCTTTTTCGGGCGCTGCAGCTTTATATCTGCTCGGTATGATGCTTTCTTATATAACCATTCTATTTTCCATTCCGGAAAAAAAGAAAAACAGCAGACAGTAAAAAACAAAGAAAAGCGGCTGGTCATAACAAATCAGCCGCTTTCATCATTTCTATCAGTTCACTATATTTTCCGGTAATATATCCATAATTTTCTTTTTTATGCGGGATCTGACAGTCAGAGCAGTCTTTGTATCCGCTTTCCGTAATATGGAAATCACCTCCACAACGGGTTCCCATAGCATAAAGAGGACAGTAACAGAAGAGACAGTTGAAGTTATCCGGATCTGCACCTTTGTGACAGGGGAAATACTCACACTTTTTGTGACTGTAAAACGAAAATTCTTTATCTTCCCAGAATTCTTTACCCATGCTAATCTTCTCCATAGCCTTTTTGAATGACGAAACTGCTTCGAAAGAGTACAGCTTAACGCTAGCACGGAGGGGGTAGCGTAGAATCCCGAAGCAGAATCGCCTGCCATTTAATCAGCCCTTTTTCAGGGCATACCACAAAAAGCAGTATAATTCATACGAACAGGCTCATTCCATAAAAAAATGCCTGCTTAACCACAAAAAAGCAGACATACCTCATGATTGCATCAATATCATGAAATAGGTGTTATACTTTACACGGAAGCTTAACCTTGCCATACAAAGCAGGTTTCCTGGCTTAAGAATCATCATTCGTCCTCCCCTTCTCATACCTTATGTACAATGGGATATTGAGAACGAACTCCTCTGTCACAGTGACCGGATCGCTCAGGACTTGCACCTGATTCCCTCTTCTGAACACAATATACAGGTGTCCAGCACTTTATATGTTCAATATGGAATTATACTGCAATTATCGTATAACTGTTGACTTTATCTGTCAATCATATAGTTTTGTAAAATTCACCTGAAATTGAATTTTTTGGTATAATTCTACAAAATATGCCTGCGCAGTCACAAAAAACAGATGAAAATACTTGAAAATTACCATAGGAGTAGGTATACTGAATTTGAAATATGAGATATTAAGGTAAAAAGGTCACATGTTTCATGCTTGCATGAAAAAATGCGGCTTTGAGACCCTGGTATCATATTAATTTTATATTAAAATAACGGTCTGCTTTTACAAGAAGATAATAGGGAAACCGGTGCGAATCCGGTACAGTCACCACTACTGTAAGGTGGACGAAGGAGTGAAGATCCATTGGACACATGTCTGAGAAGGAACTCTGGAGGATGAAACCGAGTCAGGAGACCTGCCGTTATCATTTTTATTGGATTTTCGGGCTGAGAAAAGAAGATATATTTTTATGGGGTTTTTATGCCATTTTGGCTAATTGAATAAAAAAATACATCAGATTCCTTTGCCGGAAACGGTAGAGGAATTTTTTTGTTTTCCGGGAAAAATCCCGGATGTTCTGGCATGGAAACAGGAAGGAAACGTATGAATCAGGTATATGTCTGGCATGATACCGAAAAAAACATTTTTACAAGAAAAGATGGAAAAAACCAGAAAGAAAAAAAACTGGTCTTTGATGACAGATATCGGGAAATCGGAGAGGAAGCTCTGAAAAATAATATCCGCATTACAGAAGCGGAGTTTGGAAAAACATTAAAAATAATCGGAAAAAAGAGTTTTTTGAACTGTACCGCTCTTCGGAAAATTACACTTGAGAAAGCGGAAAAAATATACGGCGGGGCCTTTGGGGGCTGTGTGAATCTGAAGGAAATATATTTTCCGCCAGCCTTTGAATATCTTGGAAAAAGAGCATTCTGTGAATGCAAGCGACTGAAAAAGATACAGTTTGATAAGGATTCTTCCATAACGGCTATTCCGGATCAGGCATTTTACCGCTGCGGAAATCTGACGGAGATTACCTTTCCGCAGAATCTGAAATCAATCGGAAAGGAATCTTTCTGCCAGACCGGCATTCAAAATCTGGAACTGCCGGATTCGCTGAGAATAATCGATAACAATGCTTTTGCAAAATGCAGCCATCTGGAATCCGTGATCATACCCCAGTCAGTAAAATGGATCGGAAGTTCTGCTTTTCGGGGGTGCAACCGCCTGAAGACAATCGAAATACATGGAGATGTGCAGAAAATCGGAGAACAGATCGCAAACCGAAATGTAATCATTCGATGTAAAGAGGGCAGTTCCGTCGACGAATACTGCAGGCAAAACGGATATATTACCGAATACGCTTAATTGATTTGCAGCAAAAAATGTTCTGTCATATGAAGCGTTTTCTTATGGGGCAAAAATCCATGCTTAATAAGGGGAATCTATGAAATCAAAAGAAACCAGATCAAATCTTCTGATGATATTGACCATATTGATCATGATTGCCGCAGCCATATTCACTGGAAATCAGATCAGCCATTCCGATTCGGTCGAAAATCAGTACGTCTCCTGGTCCGGAAATTCATCCGGCAAGGAAACCGACAGGGCTTTTTCGGGCGAATACAGCTGTACCATCCGTATTGACTGCACGGCTATTCTGGAAAATATGGACAGCCTGAAAAAGGGCAAAGAAAACTATATACCGGAAGACGGCTGTATTCTCGAAACCACAGAAGCCGCCTTTTCCGATGGAGAAACCGTATTTGACATACTCAAAAGAGTGTGTGAGGAGACGGGCATACAACTGGAATATGCCTATACCCCTCTGTATAAAAGCTATTATATCGAGGGTATGAATCAGATATATGAATTTGACTGCGGCGCCGAATCCGGATGGACTTACAGCGTAAACGGAAAATATCCCAATTACGGATGTTCTTCTTTTGCGGTAAAAGACGGTGATGCGATCGTCTGGACCTATACCTGTGACGGACGGGACGGCACCGGAAGCGGAGATGTGACAAAATGAAAAGAATTGCTTTTGCAGATTACCATCCCATTATAAATATTACCTTTTTTATCGGAGCATTTGTTTTTGGAATGCTTACTTTTCACCCGGTCTTTCTCGGGTGCTCTCTGCTTTTTTCCGCGGTCTGTTATCTGACGGTAAAAGGACGAAGCGGCTGGAAATTTCTGCTTGGGATGATTCCGTTTTTTCTCGTACTGACCCTGATCAATCCCCTGTTCAATACCTATGGGGAAACGATTCTTTTTACGTACTTTTCGGGCCGGCCCTACACACTGGAAGCTCTGTTTTACGGCATGGCACTGGCAGCTATGTTTGTATCTGTCGTCACCTGGTTTGCTTCTTACAACGAGATCATGACCAGTGACAAATTTTTATATCTGTTCGGACGTTTTGCACCTTCGGTGACCCTGATTCTGACCATGGTGCTGCGGCTGGTTCCCCAGTATCAGAAAAAACTGGACCAGATTGGAAATGCACGAAAATGCATCGGAAAATCAGGCAGCAGCCAGACAAAGAAAGAACAGATCAAAAACGGTACGGCACAGATATCTGCTTTGACTTCCTGGGCACTGGAAGGAGGCGTGGTAATGTCGGACAGCATGCGAAGCCGCGGATACGGATGCGGAAAACGGACCAGTTTTTCCATTTACCGCTTTGAGAGAAAAGATAAACTGCTGCTGACCCTTATGTGTGTGCTGATCGGCATTATCCTTATCTGCATATTATGCGGCGGTGCGGAAGTGACCTATACACCGGCAGTGAAAATGTCAGACTGGCATGATCCCTTTCTGCTTGCAGGAAGCTGTGCCTATTTTATCTTTCTTGCCATTCCGGCGGGAATAAATCTCTGGGAGGAAATCACATGGCGTTATTTGAAATCAAAGATCTGAGTTTTTCTTATCCCACCGCGGAGAAAAAAACAGTTCTTTCCCATATTAATCTGAATATTGAGCGCGGACAGTATGTGACGGTCTGCGGGCGAAGTGGAAGCGGAAAAACCACACTTTTAAAACAGCTGAAATCCGTGCTGACTCCTTATGGAAAAACCAGCGGGACCATCCTGTTTGAGGGAAAAAACCTGAAAGAGACAGACCAGCGGACTCAGTCGGAAAAAATCGGCTATGTCATGCAGAATCCGGACAACCAGATTGTGACGGACAAAGTCTGGCATGAGCTGGCTTTCGGGCTGGAAAGTCTGGGGCTGGATCAGAAGACCATCCGTCTGCGGGTGGCGGAAATGGCCAGCTATTTCGGAATCCAGAGCTGGTTCCATAAAAACGTATCGGAGCTGTCCGGCGGACAGAAACAGCTTCTGAACCTGGCATCCATCATGGCCATGCAGCCCACGGTTCTGATCTTGGACGAACCCACCAGCCAGTTGGATCCCATCGCTGCTTCTGACTTTTTAAATACGGTCAGAAAAATCAATCTGGAACTGAGAACAACGATTATCATTACCGAGCATCGTCTGGAAGATATTTTTTACGCCTCGGACAAAGTGGTCGTCATGGAAAAGGGTACCATTATTGCCGATGATACGCCCCGCAAAATCGGTGCATTTCTGAAAAAAGAGAAAAATGAGATGTTTGCGGCCATGCCAACGCCGGTACAGGTTTTTTACGGAGTGGAAAACAGCCTGCAGTGTCCGCTGACTGTGCGTGAGGGTGCGGAGTGGCTGGATAAACTCTTTGAAGGCAGAGCGGTTTCTCATACTGCTGTGGAAAAAGAAGCGGATTTTGAGATGCAGGAGATCAAAGATCCGGCGGTGGAACTGAAAGAAGTATGGTTCCGCTATGAAAAAGACAGCCCGGATGTTTTAAAAGGTGCATCCTTTGCAGTTCCCCGCGGAAAACTATTTGCCATCGTGGGCGGAAACGGAACGGGAAAATCCACCACGCTGAAGACCATCTGCAATATATGCAGGCCCTATCGGGGCAAGGTACTGGTGGATGGAAAACCGGCAGGAAAATACAAATCAGGTGCACTCTTTGACCACCTTGTGTCCATGCTGCCTCAGGATCCCCAAAGTCTTTTCGTGAAAAAAACGGTACGGGAAGATCTGGAAGAAATGGCTCCATCTGGAAAAGAAGAGAGCAAAACAGCCATTGAAAAGATTGCTCAAATATGCGAGATCGAATATCTTCTGGACAGCCATCCCTACGATCTGTCCGGCGGCGAACAGCAGCGGGCAGCCTTAGCAAAAGTACTTTTGACGAAACCGAAGATCCTTCTGCTGGATGAGCCAACAAAAGGAATCGACAATTTCTTTAAAAACACGTTTGCATCGATTCTGGAAAAACTGAAAAGAGAAGGTGTGACCATCATCATGGTCTCCCACGATGTGGAATTCTGCGCAAAACATGCTGATGTAGTAAGTATGTTCTTTGACGGAAGCATCATCACATCCAACACACCGAACCGGTTCTTTTCCAAAAACAGTTTTTATACGACTGCGGCAAACCGTATGAGCCGACATATATTTCAAAATGCCATTACAAACGAGGATGTGATCAATCTATGTCAGAAAAATCTATAGAAAAACAAAAATTATCAAAAGGAACCAAAATTGCAGTCCCGCTGGTTTTCCTGTTCTTACCCCTGACTGTATTTTTATTTGCCTGGCTGGATGCCAATTATTATATCTGCAGCTTTCTGCTGATCCTGCTTGCGATGATTCCCTTCTTTGCGGGATTTGAAAAAAGAAAGCCACAGGCCCGTGAACTGGTGACCATCGCGGTTATGTGTACCATTGCGGTTGCTTCCCGCGTGGCATTTATCATGTTTCCCAATTTTAAACCCATGGTCGGAATTATTATGATCGCCGGCATGTCTTTTGGTGCGGAAGCAGGATTTTTAGTGGGTGCGGTCAGTGGATTTGTCAGCAACTTTATCTTTGGACAGGGTACATGGACACCCTGGCAGATGTTTGCTTTTGGAATTGCCGGTTTTCTGGCCGGCCTGTTTGCCGGAAAGGGAATCATCAAAAGTAGGGAACGGGTGGTGACGGCCATATTTGGTGCTCTGGTGGTCCTGCTTGTGGTTGGTCCCCTTCTGGATACCAGCACAGTCCTGTTTATGCGGGATATGGCAACCGCCGAGTCCGTACTGACCATTTACCTTTCCGGACTTCCGGTCAATGCGATCCATGCGCTGGCAACCGCACTGACGCTGTTCTTTTTGTGCCGCCCGATCACAGAAAAACTGGATCGGATCAAACTGAAATACGGTATGTTAAGTGAGGAGACGAATGAAATTTGACTATTACCATCCGATGCTGAATTTCATATATTTCGTGGGTGCTGTTTTCTGCATGATTTTTTTTGACCAGCCGGTTTTTCTTCTGGTCTCTTACACGGCAGCATTTATCTATTCCATAAAGCTGAACGGAAAGCACGGACTCCTTTTTAATCTGAGTCTTATACCGGCAGGTATTTTATATGTGATCCTATATGCCGATTACAATCATTATGGGGTTACCAGCCTTGGTGTCAATTCCATCGGAAACAAAATCACGCTGGAAGCCATTTGCGGCGGACTTTCCCTAAGTATGAGAGCAATGGCGGTCATTATGCTGATGTCCTGCATGTTTGCCGTTGTAAGTTCCGACAAAGTGGTATATCTCTTCGGCAGACTTTCTCCAAAGCTGTCCCTGTTTTTATCCGTTCTTCTAAGAAGTGTGCCAAGATGTAAGGAAAAATACCGCCGGATCCATCTGTCACGCAGAGGAATCGGCAAAGGGACCGGGCATGGAAATGTTCTGCAAAGATGCCAAAATGCGCTTTCTGTTCTTTCCATTGTGATCACCTGGACGCTGGAGGATTTTGTAGAAAGCGGGATTTCCATGAAAAGCAGAGGATATTCGTTAAAAGGAAGAACTGCCTTTTCCATTTACCGGTTCGATAACAGAGACCGGCTGGCAACAACAGGATTTGCCGCATGTCTGTGTATTTTGTATGTGGCATCGGCTGCCGGGGAAACACAGATGTTTTACAATCCGGAAATAATGTGGAAACAGGTAACTCCTTTATCCTGTTTTTTCTATTTGATCTATATGGTATTTCTGCTGATTCCCTTCGGGTTACAGGTGATCGGCGAAGCCAGAATGAGGAGGCTTAGACAGTTTTGAATACTTTGAAAAAAAAGAAAATGATTCGCCCGCTGGCTTTTCTTCTTATTTTCATCATTTTTTTCAGCAGTATCGCGCTTGGAATGCGTAAAAACAGAGTGGAACCGGATAATCCTCTTTTGACTGAGGCCGATGAGCTGAAGGTGGATATCAGTCAGACCGGCGGTGCCCAGGAGGCAGACCAGGAAGAGAGCGGACAGCAATCGGAGGAAGAGCAGGAAGAACAGGAAAAACCGGAAGAGACGCCGCCGGAAGAACCGCCGGAAAACGAACCGGAAGAAGCGGATGAGGGCAAGACGGATGAAGCGCAGCCTCCGGAGGCGGAAACAGACAACCGCAATACCGGAGAAAAGGGAAACAATTCTTCTGATGAGGACAATTCTCAGGATACTCCCTCGGATGGCGGAAACGAAAATCAGAACGATCCGGGACCAGGTGAAGGCAATGAAAATGAGCCCGGACTTGTGACGGATCTGTACAGCCGGATCATCACTTACTCAGAACTGGAAAATAATACGCTGAACTTTTACGTCTATTATTCCGATCCGACTGTAGATGCAAATATAAAGGTAAATTACCGGCATAAAAATGATTCCGGATCAGGAACATATCTAAGCAGTTCCAATGACAAAGATTATTCGGTATCGCTGAGTCTGGGGCAGAATTACATAACCGTATATTTTACAAATGGAGACGGAGCGCGCACTTTTACCCGCTATGTGATTACCTATCAGGCGGATAAAGCCAATGAAAATACGCCTGAAATAGGTGAGCATCCTCCGATCATTGAGACCACACTGGATGACTGGAGCGGTTCTGTTAATACCAGTGAGTTCACGTTTGTAGTAAGTGCAAAAACATGGCAGAATGAGCGCATCTATTCGGATCACATTGTGGTTGCAATGGATGGAACCATAATTACCAATCCGACCGGTTCCGGTGTGTACGAATATCTGCTGACTTTTGAACGCCCGCTGGACGGCGATACCAGCAATCATGTGGTGACCGTGCTTGCGTGGGATGACGAGGGCAATTCCAGATATGTGAAGTATCAGGTCCAGTATCATGCCCACGATGAGGGCGAAAGCCTTGGCTATGTTACCGTTATCATTGATGCGACCACGGTACAGTGCGGTATTGTGGAATCCATGGATGTGGAAGTCCGATCCGGTGATACAGCGGCAACGGCAGTTCTTGCAGCACTGGATGAAAACGGTTATTCCTACACCAATCTGGGCACAGCACAGGCCAACTTTTATCTAAGCAGCATCAGCAAAGCGGATGCTTTTCGGGGCTGTTCCATAGAACCCCGCCTTCGTACGCTGATCGAGCGCGACGGAATCGGATTCATGTCAAACGGTACGAGAGACCGGCTGGCCGAATTCGATTTTACCAGAGGTTCCGGCTGGCTCTATTTCATCAACGGATCTCTCTGTCCGGGAAAATCCATGTCCGGATGGACCCTGAACGGCGGCGAAACCATAAGTCTGCGGTTTACGCTGGCTTACGGAAAGGATCTGGGGCTTACGCAGGAAGGAAAGGGTGCTCTGACCAGTTACTGCGCAGCCTGGGTCAACGGAGGAATCACAGAGCTTGGACATAATTATACTGAGACATCCCGAGTGGAACCGACCGGTGCAGCAGACGGATATATCGAATATACCTGTACGAAATGCGGCGAAACCAGACTGGATGTGATTCCGGCAACCGGTACGCCGACACCGACTCCAACAGAGACTCCGGGAGAGACACCCGTACCGGAGGAAACGCCTGCCCCGGAAGAGACCCCAGTACCGGAAGAAACTCCAACGCCGGAAGCGACTCCAAATCCGGAAGAAACACCGGTACCGGCTAACGAAACAGAAATTCCGGTACAGACCGCTGCACTTTCAACGGGCGTTATAAGAAAACAGGAAGAGGAAATGAGCGTATGAAACAATTTGGAAAAAGAATCTTATGCTGTCTTATGGGCCTTTTATTGCTGGCTCCAAAAACCGTATTTGCATCCGAATATAATTACAAAGAAATGATACAGGAAACAGCAGACAGCCTTCAGGCACTGTCCGCTGCCGGTGAAAACGCACTTTTAAAGGATGCGTCAAATATTCTTCCAGGCGAATCTACAAGTGACTGGATTGCCATGGTTCTGGCTTTTTCCGGCGAAACAGATGCTTATGCTTTTTATCTGGGACAGCTTGAATCCTATGTATCGGAACAGTATGATCAGAAAGGATATCTGGAAGAGATCAAGGCGACCGAATACCACCGGATCATTCTGACCATGCTCGCGCTGGGCGGAAATCCGGAAGAAATCAAAACGGAAAAGGGTACAATCAGTCTGGTGGCAGACGGCACTTACAATTTTCATGGAGAATCTCTGGATCAGCAGGGCTCCAACGGACTGCTCTATGGGCTGCTGGCACTTGATTCCATGAACTATGAAGTGCCGGAAGAAGCCAGATTTACCAGAGAAGATATGATTGCAGAACTGCTGACATACCAAAGTCCAAATGGCGGCTTTGCGCTGTCCGGAGACGGCAGCGGAGATCTGGATATTACGGCTATGGCTCTTCAGGCACTGGCGCCATACACGGACCAGGAAGCAGTAAACGGGGCTGTTTTAAAAGCGCTTTCCTGGATTTCTGAACAGATGACAGAACAGGGAACCTTTTCTGCATATGACAGTGAGAGTGCTGAAAGCGTGGCACAGGTGATTCTGGCATTGTGTGCGCTGGATCTTGATCCGGAAACAGATGAGCGATTTGTAAAAAATGAAGTTTCTCTTCCGGACAGTTTAAACCGTTTCCGCATGGAAGACGGCATGTATATGCATACCAGGTCCGATAACGAAGCAGATCCGATTGCCACCTGGCAGGCACTGCTTGCATTGGAGGCGATGGAAAAGAGAAGTGCCGGAGAGGGCTGGATACTGGATTTTACGGATTATGAAGCACCGCAGCAAATATCCGATCTCTCTGCCGGTTCCATGATTGCAATTGCCGGATGTGTCATATTCGTAGGACTTGTCATTGCACTCATGTTAAAAAAACGGAATACACCGCCAAAGCAGGAAGGAAGGGACAGATAAAAAATGTATGACAAAACAGTTCAGATTCAAAATGAGGTTAAAAAAGCAATTGTGGGAAAAGACGACGTGATCAGCAAGGCTCTGATGGCCATTCTGGCACAGGGACATGTTCTTCTGGAGGATGTGCCGGGTGTGGGAAAAACAACGCTTGCGACGGCTTTTGCAAGAACACTTGGCCTGGACACAAAACGTGTACAGTTCACTTCCGATACGATGCCCTCCGACATCATCGGATTTTCTGCTTATGATATGAAGACAGGAGAGCTGCAGTACAAACCCGGTGCGATTATGACCAATCTGCTGCTGGCCGATGAGATCAACCGTACATCCAGCAAGACCCAGTCTGCCCTTCTGGAAGCGATGGAAGAGCGTCAGGTCACGGTGGATGGTGTTACCAGAGCGCTGGAAGCCCCCTTCATTGTACTGGCAACACAGAACCCGGTAGGAAGTGCCGGTACACAGCTTCTGCCATCGGCACAGCTGGACCGTTTCCTGATGCGCCTTTCCATGGGATATCCGGATCGGGCCAGTCAGGTCGAAATCATGAAAGGACGCCATCATGCCAATCCGCTGGATGCGATCCAACCGGTGCTTGATATTCCGGTACTTTTAAAACTGATCGATCAGGTAACGGAGGTACATGTGGAAGACCGTATTTACGATTACGTATCTGATCTGGTGGAGCAGACCAGAAACAATACCTATATTCAGCTTGGCATCAGCCCCCGGGGCGCCCTTGCTGTCTGCCGGACCGCAAAAGCCTGTGCCTTTTTGAAAGGGCGAGACTATGTAATCCCGGATGATGTGGCAGAAATCTTTATCTGTGTCTGCGCCCACCGACTGGTTCTCACACCAAAGGCAAGGCTGCACGAACAAACGGCAGAATCTCTGCTTGCAGATATTTTAAATAAAGTAAAAAAACCTGATGTAAAGGAGTCAGTCATCCGATGACAGGAAAAATCGTAACATCTGTCTTATCCTGGCTTATCCTGTTTTTGGGATTTCTGGGACTTTTCTTTTTCGGAAACAGCAGTATCTCTTTTGCCTGCATGCTTGTCTGGCTGCTGCTGCCGGTTGTTTCCTTTTTCATGAATCTTCGTGCAAGGCGAAACATATCCGTTAGCATACAGGTTTTGCCGGGTACATCAAAAAACAGCACGGTACAGGGTATACTGAACATCAAGAACCGTGGAATCATACCAGTTTCATGTGTTTTTTGCCGGGTACAGGTCATAAATCAGCTGACCAGAGAAAAGAATGAAATCCTTTTAAGTCTGAAGGCAGTATCAAAGGGAAACGTACAGAAGGAATTTCAGATTGCATCGGAACACTGCGGCTACCTTTATGTAAGTGCAGAAAAAATATATCTGATGGACTGGATGGGATTTCTTCCGGTTCCCTGTCCGGCGAAAGCACTTGGAAAAGTTTCTGTACTGCCGGATACCTTTTCGCCCAATCTATATCTTTCCATGTCCATGGCACGAAGAGAGGATGCTGCGTTCTGGTCTCAGGAACAGAAGGGAACTGATTATACTGAAGTTTTCTCCCTGCGTGATTACGCGGATGGGGACAGCCTGAAACAGATTCACTGGAAGCTGTCTTCCAAACGGCAGCAGCTTATTGTTAAAGAACCCAGTCTTCCCATTGAAAAATCCCTGCTGATTTTCTGGGATAAGAATGCAGCAGCTGCCTCCCCCGGGGAAATGGACGCCATGGCAGAGTGTGTGGCATCCATAAGTCAGACTATTCTGGAACAGGGAACCTCTTTTGCACTTGGATGGACAGAAGGCAAAAACAAGGTTTTTGAAGAGATCGACGCAGAAGAACAGCTGATTCAGGCAATTCCCCGCATGCTCAAATGGGGCCCTGACACCTCCGCCGGTTCCGGTGCATTTTTGTATGCCCAGGCTGGCCTGGGAAATACCTATGCAAAGACCATCTATGTGGCCAAAACATATCCGGAAGATTTTGAACCGCTCTCAGACGGAGACATGACTCTGGTGCTGTGTGACCGGACCATAGACCGGGCTGCATGGCCGCTGGTTACTTTTGATGCCGCCACATATCTGACCGACCTTGAGACCATAGAATTATAGGATAGAATTTTTAGAGAGGATGTAATCTGTGAATGGACTGAAAATAAATGCCTGTCAAAATCAAAATACAACCGATCGTGACTATATTTCTGATCTGCTGATTTCCATATGCCTGACGGCAGGCCTTTCAAACATATTTTTATCCGGATTTTCCCGTCTGGAATCCTTCTGGTGGCTTTACGCACTGGGAGGCGCGGCAGTATCGGCCCTGATTCTGAAACTCAGTATGGGTAAATGGGGGGATTACGTGCTGCTGGCAGGATGCGTGATTCTGCTGATCCTGTTTCTGGTGCCTTTTTCTGTCTGCAAAGACGGTATTTTCGCTCTGATTAACGATATCCTGCAGTTTCTGACCGGAAAAAGTGGAAAAATATATCTGGATTATCCGGTGACCGATGAAAATGCAGTATATTATACAGCATTTCTTTTGATCGTCTTTTTGGCGATGCTTGTTGCCAGAATCGTATTTTCACGAAAAAACATATGGATGGTGCTGCTTTCCTGCATAGGCTTTTTCGGATGCTGTACAGGATTTCTGCATACCGGTTCCGGGTGGTGCATCCTGTCAGCCGGGCTTGCTCTGCTGTTTTTTGGCAGAAAAGAATCTTCCGTAAAAACGAAAGCAGGACTGCAGACCATGGCCGCAGCTTTTTGCGTGCTGCTTCTCTGTGGCGGACTGGCCGCCGGAGTGTCTTTGATACTCCACCCGGATACCGGCAGCAGAAAAGGAAGTATGGAAAGAGCAATTCACAGGCTTTTTTATGACAAAAAGACAAACGCCATGCCGGAAGGAAATCTGTCTGACCTGGGCGCTTTTCAAAAGAGTGATGAGACCGCACTGACCATAACGGCGGAACAGCCTCAGAAATTTTATCTTCGGGGACTGGTTGGCGAAGTTTATACCGGTACTTCCTGGGAAACATTTGATGCGGAAGTTTACACCGAATATGAAGATCTTTTTTACTGGCTTCATAAATCGGATTTTTACGGCCAGAACATAATTGCAAAAGCCGGTATCTTATCCGGTGAAACGGACTTGTATCAGCTGACAGTAAAAAATGTATCTGCCTGCGAAGAACATCAGTATCTTCCCTATGCGCTGCTGGGAAACAGTACACTTGATGCCGCAGCAATCGCCGACGGAACCAGCCATACCACGGCAGGGGCAGAAACAAAAGAAGGGCAGACCGTCACCTATACGGCAGGAAGCGTTTCAAAGTGGTATGAATATGCCGTTTATCTTGCCGCTCATCAGTCCGATGCCGATGTCTCCAGGTACCTGCAGCTGGAACAGAGTTACCGGGAATTTGTCTACGAAAACGATACACAGCTCCCAAACAGCGCCATAGGCGTCTGCAACCGCATTCTCGGAACAGACGAAGAAGTAAAATCTCTGTCAAATATACTGGACATCGTTCGCAATACGCTGAATGAAAAACTTACCTACAATGAAAAAGTGCGCACGGAAAACGGCAGTAACGACTTTTTTAAATACACAATGGAGCAAAGCAAATGCGGTTACAGTGTGCACTACGCCACAGCAGCAGCATTGATGCTTCGCTATTATGGTGTTCCGGCCAGATATGTGGAAGGATATTATCTGTCTGCGGAAGAGGCAGCACAATACGAGCCAGGCGAAACCATTGTTCTGGATGAGTCTCATGCACATGCCTGGACGGAATATTACCTGGACGGTGTGGGCTGGATTCCATTTGAAGTAACGCCGGGCTATATTGATGAAGAAGAACTTCAGGCGGCATCTCAGCTGATAGCCGATGGCATGGGCGACGGAACCGGAAGATCTTATAATCAGAATCCGCTTACCTATACGCCGCCGACAGCTCCAAAGGAAGAACAGCAGACTCCGGATCTGAACCATGTGTTCCGTTTTGAGGCAAAAGATCTGATCTTTGTTTTGCTGGTGCTTTTGATCCTGACTCTGATGGGGGGCATTGTTCTGATCATAAGAAAATGGCAGCGTCTGCGCCGTTTCTTTCAGTCCATGCATGAAAAGGGAAACAGAGAAGCCATCACCGAGCTGTTTGCCTATGGTGAAATGCTGGCAGAAAAATGTTCGCTGGAAAAGCCGCCCTGCTGGGAAAAAGTCCGTGACATAAACCGAGAGGCGCTTTTCAGTCCCCATGATATGTCGGATGAAAAAATAGATGAGATGTACGACTACGTAAATCAGATGATCGGACAGTGCAAACGCCAGAAAAATATATGGAAGCGTTTTTGCAGACATTACATTTTCTGGCTGTATCGATAAATGCACATATAAGAAGGAGGCATGATGTAAATGAAAAAGTGGAAAAGAATTCTTGCAGCAATGCTTTGTCTGGTGATGGTATGTTCCAATGTCCAGATAACTAGGGCAGCGGATATCACAGATCCGGTTGCTGCAGAAGAAGAAACGGAAACAAAGTATTCCAATCAGCCTGCTGCCGCAGAAGACAATTATTTTTATCTGTCTGCTGTAACTTTGGCAAAGACTTTGATCGAACCGGTAAAAATAAGCTATACAGCCGGTCAGACCGTAAAGGAAGCTTTAAATGCCAGTGAATATGAATTTTCCGGTATTGAGGAAGGTTATATCCATACCATAGAGGGTGAAGTAGGCAGCTTTTCTCTCTTTATGGATGATGAGGGGTATGACCTTGACCGGCCAGCATCAGAAGTAAAAGTGGTTGCTTTTGCAGAAGGAAATGTGTATTCGCAGGAAATGGTAAATCTGATCATCCGAATGGGCGAGTACAACCAAATGAACAACCATGTCCAGAAGTACGGGCGTGCAGCCTCCGCCTATACAGCAGCTCTGGATCGTTTAAGCCTTGCGGGGGCAGAAGAGGCAACAGTACTTCTGACGGAATTGAATGATGCGATCGCGGAATACGAAGCAATCCTGTCAGGGGAACTTTTTACCGTAAAAGTAAATGTGACACAGGGCAACGCATCATTTCCGTCACCGGTCATTACCTTTACGGATACCTACGGCAATGTAACTTCCGTTGACGGAAATGAAACGGCTCTTGTAAAAGGCGATTATACATTCTGCGTATCAGACGGCGGCTATAATCGTACAGAAGGAACCGTTTCCGTAAATGAGGCAACAGAACTGAACGTTGCACTGCCTTCCGGAGAATGGTTTGGCGATGTTCAGCTTTTAAGAGCAGAAAAAGACGCCGATGGAAACAAAATTCCATATGAATACAGCCAGAATCCGGATACACATACCGGGGAATATTTTATCGATGATACCGCATCCACCGTAAGCAGCATTTATCTGTATGTAAAAAGAGGAGAAAATGCACCCTCTGAAGCTGCACTCAAAACTGTTTTTACCGGAGTGGACGGATCCGATAAAAGTACCAGTGCAAGAAGCTGGAACAGCCAGAACGTATCCCTTACACAGGCCGTTACAACCGGCATGACAGGACGGACTTTTGCACTGGAAGCCCAGTACACTGGCACGGACGGCTATAAAATGATCCAGTCCTACGAACTGACTCTGACCCGTGTACCGACCCTCTCTGATATTATATTAACAGATGGAAACGGTACCTCGCTGCTTACCGGATTTCAAAGCACCGTAACCGATTATACCGTAAATACCATTCATGACACGCTGAACATTGGGGCAAAAACTTATGGAACAGAAGGTTATTCCGTATCGGTTCAGGCGGCAGAAAAGACTGCAGAAAATCAGGTAAAACTTTCCGACGGTGAAAATACGGTCCATGTAACGGTTTCTCACACAGACGGTCAGTCCAGGACATATTCCTTTAAAATCATAAAATCTCCGTGCGCAGTGGTGACCATGAAATCGTCTGCCGGCGTTGCCGTTGAAGTAGTAAATGCAAACGGCAGCATCATCGCGCCAAAAGAAACAAATGTATATGAACTGGTACCGGGTGAAACTTATTCTTATATCGGTACAACAGATGGAAAATATCACTCCACAGCAGCTTTTACCGCCGCAGATGGCAGCACAGTTAAAGTTGCAGATCCGATTGCCGAAACTGCACTGAAAGATTTTGTATTATATGATGCTTCTTCTGTAAGTACAAGAGAAGAGATAGTGCCCGATCACACATTTGATTCCGGTTTATATGATTATACATATGTTGTTTCAGATGCCAATACTTCCGTTTATGCACAGGCGACGGCAAGTGAAGGCTATGATGTATCTATAAGATATATCCAGCAGAGCACCAACAGTACTTATCATGGTGCAGCAAATGAAATGGTTATTACAAGAGAGGTTGATGCATCCTCTATAGGACAGAACCTGAATCGTTCGCTTATGAAAAGCGGTTACGGAAATACATTGACCGCACGCGCCTCCAAAACCGCAAACGAGGTTACTTATTACCAGGATTACACGGCAAATATCAATCGCCGCCTTCATCTGGAATCCATGACTGCATCCACTGCAGCCGGTACCGTTACTTTTGTAGATGAAAATGGAACCATGATTTCCTATGACCGGGATATTCAGACCTATTATATGGATCTGAGTGCTGCCACACAGCAGTTAAATCTTTCTGCCGGATTTATGAATGAAGCCGATACCAATGAACTGTGCGGCGGTTATTATGCTCTGATTGACGGCGTCCGCTATGACAGCCTGGCAGAAATGGTATTCAACCTTGACATTTCAAAATCATCAGAGACCATTGAGATTCAGGTATGTCATAACAGCGAAAATGCCGTATCCACAACTTATACGCTTCAGATTCGAAAACAGGAACCGGTAACAGTGACTTTTACCACAGATCCGGAAGATGCAATTGTATTTGTGGTAAATCAAATTGATGGAAGCCCTGTATATGCAGTGAACGGCAGCTACGAACTGATGCCGGAGATTCCTTATACCTATACGGTTACGGCCAATGGATATGTATCAGAAAAAGCGGATAATTATACCGTATCCGGAACAGATCCGGTCACCATTTTGGTTACTCTGACCGCGGCAGAAAAAAACGACACCCTTGCAGACCTGGAAGCTCAGTGGCCTTCCTTCCGCGATGAAAACAACAACGGTGTTGTAAATACAGCAACTCCGATTACAGCAGAAGACAGCGTATTGTACTGGGCAAATCAGATTGGCAGCGGTATGGATTCCGGCGCAACCGGATGTCCGATCCTTGTAGACGGATATCTGTATACCTATGCCGGCGAAAAAATTGTTAAAGCAGATTCTGTAACCGGTGAAATCGTGGCCAGCGGTGCTATGGCCGGAAGTTCCTCTTTTGCCATCAACAATCCGACTTACGGCGAGGGCATGATTTTCGTAGGTCTGGCAAATGGTATGATTCAGGCCTTTAACGCAGATACACTGGAATCCCTCTGGATCTACAAAGATGGACTGAAAGGACAGCCAAACTGCCAGATTACCTATGAAAACGGTTACATTTATACGGGTTTCTGGAACGGTGAAAAGGAAGATGCCAATTATGTATGTCTGTCCGTGACCGATGAAGACCCGGGCCAGCCTCTGGAAGAAAAAACGGCTTCCTGGGTATACAAACAGCCGGGCGGCTTTTACTGGGCAGGCGCGTATGTATCCGACAACTTTATGCTGGTAGGTACAGACGATGGGGAAGGCGGATATTCCACCGGATATGCCCATGTGCTTTCTCTGGATCCGAAGAGCGGAAAAATACTGGATGACATTCAGCTTCCCCATACGGGCGACTTAAGATGCAATATCACTTATGATGAATATGGAACCGGAGATTATTACTTTACGACAAAGGGCGGTTATTTCTACCGTATTTCCGTTCATGAGGACGGCACCTTTGTGGATGGCTCCCTGAAATACATTCCGCTGACAAACGGAACCAATACCGCTTCCATGAGCACTTCAACACCAACTGTTTACAACGGAAGAGCCTACGTTGGTGTCTGCGGCTCCGGTCAGTTTGCAGCCTATTCCGGCCATAATATTGCAGTGATCGATCTTTCCAGAATGAAAATTGCATATTCCGTTCCGACGCAGGGCTATCCGCAGACCAGCGGCATCCTGACAAACGCATACGAAGAATCGACCGGAAAGGTATACGTTTACTTTTTCGACAACTATACACCGGGAAAACTGCGCGTATTTTCCGATATGCCGGGACAGACAAAACTGGAAGAAATCACGCAGGAAAGTTCTGCCGGCAATACCTATGACACTGGTTATGTTCTTTTTACCCCGACCGGCAGTCAGGCACAGTATGCGATCTGCAGTCCGATCGTGGATGAATATGGAACCATTTATTTTAAAAACGATTCCGCGCAGCTGATGGCACTGGGTGCCACCATTGAAAAAATCGAAGTGACAAAACAGCCAGATAACCTTTCCTATGAAGAGGGTGATGTATTTGATCCGACCGGAATGGAAGTGACCGCCACTTATACCAACGGAAAAACAAGAGATATCACAGCCTATGTTTCTTATTCCGACGAACCGCTGACTGCAGAGGATACCGAACTTGCCATTACTTTTGAACATGTCATGTATCAGAACAGGGATGGGCAGACAGGCGTGGAATATACAGCACCGATGGCATTTGTTCAGCTGACCGTAGAGGAATCGTCCGATGATCCGGTAACTCCGCCGGCAGAAGAACCGCTTCCGTACAAAGATGTAACAGAAAACGACTGGTATTATCCATATGTAAAAGACGTGTTCCATAAAGGTCTGATGACTGGTCTGAATGAAACCACTTTTGGGTCCGCAGATAACCTGTCCAGAGCACAGTTTGCCGTGATCCTGTACCGTATGGAGGGAGCTCCGGATGTGGATTATCAGAATCTTTATCCGGATGTACCGGCAGGGCAGTGGTATAGCGGCGCAGTCATCTGGGCAAGCAAAAACGGCATCATAACCGGATACTCGCACAATGGACTTTTTGGAACAGCAGACAATATTACCCGGGAGCAGATGGCAACCATGCTGTACCGTTATGCGAAATATAAGGGATATGATACAGAGCAGCTGGCTGATCTGACTTCCTATCCGGATTACGAAAAGGTATCCGCTTTTGCTTCCGATGGAATGGCATGGTGTGTGAAAAACCGTATCATCAGCGGTGACGGGATAACCGGAAACCTGATGCCCCAGGGCAACACGGTCCGTGCGGTCTGTGCAACCATGATCAGCCGTTTTACTGACGCATTTTAAAAAGGCATAATGAAAAGGAATTATTTATGAAATTACAATTTAACCTGACCACCAGCAGCGATGATATGGACCGTTTTTCCTGCCGGGAGGATCTGTTGGATCTGATGAACGGTTTTGACGGAGTCGAACTGATGTACTTTGCGGAAGATACACAGCACATTATACCGAAAGAACGGGTAATCGGTCTGCATATGAATTATTTCCCATACTGGATCGATTTCTGGAACGGAAATAAAAAACGAATGCTCCGGGAATTTGAATCAGAAAAAGTATGGGAACAGGTATATGGCGGAAAAGAAAGAGATGCTCTCTTAAAGCGTTTTCGGAAAGATCTGCAGCATGCCCATCAATACGGGGCAGAATATGTGGTATTTCACGTTTCCGATTCGACGACAGAGGAATTTCTTACCTGCAGTTACTGGCATAAAGATGAAGAAGTCATCGACGGGACCATCGAACTTTTAAATGAACTGCTGAAAGAGGAAGACGGCAGCCTTGTCTTTCTGGTGGAAAATCTCTGGCATCCGGGGTTCACTTTCACAAAACCAGAAATGACAAAACGGCTTCTGGAGGGGATTCAGTATCCCAATAAAGGAATTATGCTGGACACCGGGCATCTTTTGCATACGAACAATGCACTTCGGACCCAGGAAGAGGGACTTGCCTACATAAATCAGCTTCTGGATATGCATGGAGAACTTTGCCGCTATATCCGCGGAATTCATCTGAATCAGTCTCTGACCGGTGAATACTGTGAACAGGTAAAGGCGAACCCGCCCAAACTGCCATCCACTTATGCGGAACGACAGGGCCTGCTGTTCTGGCATGCATTTGCAGTGGATCAGCATCTGCCATTTACCTGTGACGGCGTGGATCAGCTGGTTCAGCGTATAGCACCGGAGTATCTTACTTTTGAATTTATTACAGCTGACAGTTCCCAGCACAGGGCATTTCTGGAGTCCCAGAGAAAAGCACTGAAATTATAGAATACGGATAAGAGCCTCGGCAGCCCTGCTCAATGTTTTTGAATCATCTACGATCAGACAGATTTCCCGTTCCGGCACCGATTCCTGCAGCGGAATGGGGTAAATTGATTTTCTGGTTATTTCATCGCGGGCCAGTTCTTCCGGATAAAAGCCGATACCCAGATTGTGCTGGATCATAGGCAGGATCTGGTCCGTAGTGGCAGCCTCAAGCTCCGGTGTAAAGGTAAGTCCATGATTCAGAAAATAGTGCACATAAAGATCACGGGTTCCGGTACCCTGTCCCAAAGAGATAAAGGGAAAATCGGTCAATGCTGCAAGTGTATGCATTTCTTCTGAAATCTTTTTGTATTTTGAACCTCCGACCAGAATTTCACGAAAGGAAGTAAGTGAAATTTTGCGAAGAGGTTTCTTTATGTCCAGCGGTGTGGTGACAACTGCAAAGTCAACAACACCATTGCGAAGAGCGTTTATGGCCTGCGGAGTGGAACTGTTGGAAATATGGGTATGTATGCCAGGATACTTATCCCTGAAACGCTCCAATGCGGAAAGAAGAACGATCCGAAGTGCCGTTTCGCTGACTCCGATGGTAATAAGACCGGATTCCAGTGCCTGCTCCCGCCGAAGTTCCTCCTCACCGATGGTCAGCTGCTCAAATGCAATTGCCGCATGTTCAAACAGTTTTTCCCCGGCGGGCGTCAGAGTGACGCCGTGATTTCCCCGCACGAATAACCGGCACTGAAGATCCGCTTCCAGATTATTGATATAACGCATAATATTGGGCTGACTGTTGTTCAAAACTTCAGCTGCTTTTGTAAAACTGTGACAGGTCGCTACATAATAAAAAATACGGTAACAGTCATAGGTAATCATATCAATCTCCTTATTATATTAAAATAATAGTTCCAAACTTCTATATATATATTTTACTTATTTCCAGAAGATTATTATAATGCAACAGGGCAGAAAAAACAATGCCCGATACTGATGAAAAAATGAGAAGAAGATAGGAGAAAAAAGAAAATGAGATCCCTGACAGACCCCTGTGATTTTACCGATGAGGAAACATGGAGACTGCTCCTGCTGGCAGAACGAATCAGTCAGAATATGACTGCTTATGAAAAAGTTGCTGCACACAAAAAACTGGCTGCGCTGTTCTACGAACCCAGTACACGAACCCGTCTTTCCTTTGAGTCTGCTATGATGAATCTGGGCGGAAAAGTAATCGGCTTTCCCAGTTCGGATGTATCCAGCGCATCAAAAGGAGAAACCGTTGCAGATACCATACGGGTGATCAGCTGTTTTGCAGACATTGCAGCCATGCGCCATCCAAAAGAGGGAGCACCCCTTCTGGCATCCTGTTATTCTAAAATACCTGTCATAAATGCCGGAGACGGAGGCCACAATCACCCGTCGCAGACCATGCTGGATCTGTATACCATTTGGAAGAGAATGGGCAGACTGAATCATCTTACGGTTGCATTTTGCGGAGATCTGAAATTCGGACGTACCGTTCATTCCCTGGTGAAAAAGCTGGTGCGTTGCGAAGACATCCGTTTTATCTTTATTTCCCCGGAAGAACTTGTGCTCCCGGACTATATGATACAGGACATACTGGAGCCGGCACATGCTTCCTATCAGCAGATTCGAAATCTGGAAGAAGCACTTCCCCAGCTGGATATCTTATATATGACACGCGTCCAGAAAGAACGCTTTTTTAATGAAGAAGATTATATCCGGTTAAAAGACACCTATACGCTGACCAGAGAAAAATTGAATCTGGCAAAAAAGAATATGGCTGTGCTTCATCCCCTTCCCCGCGTGGGTGAAATTACAACCGATGTGGACGATGACCCGCGAGCTGCTTATTTTGAACAGGTACAAAACGGTGTTTATGTCCGTATGGCATTGATCATGGCTTTGCTGAATCTGCCGGACCCGATCACCGGGGAGACGGTTCTGAGCGCAGAAGAGGAAGTATGAGCATGAAAAAGAGTGACCAGATGTCCGAATCCAAACGGCTCACACTGCTGTTGGCAGCTTCCGGCGGTCTGATGGATGCCTACACGTATATCTTTCGGGGCGGCGTGTTCGCAAATGCCCAGACCGGCAACATCCTGCTGCTTGGAGTAAATCTTTCAGAAGGAAATTATCAGAAAGCACTGCATTATTTTTTTCCCGTAACCGCATTTGCGCTTGGAATTATTCTGGCAGAGTTAATCCGCTACTTCTGTGTGGAAGGGGGTATACTCCACTGGCGCCAGCTTACGGTGCTGCTGGAGTGTATCATTTTGTTCTTCGTAGGATTTTTGCCTGAAAAATACAATCTTCCTGCAAATGCACTTGTTTCCCTCACCTGCGGAATTCAGGTGGAAAGCTTTCGTAAAGTAGATGGAAATGCCTCCGCTACCACCATGTGCATCGGCAATCTGCGCTCCGGCACACAGGCCTTCTGTGATTTTCTTTTCACCGGAAATGAGAAATGCCTTCTTAAGGGAATGATTTATTATGGCATCATTTTGGCATTTACACTTGGTGCTGTACTTGGAAACAGATTGATCACGTTCTGGGCACAAAAAACGATCTGGTGCAGCTGTGTTCTGCTTTTTACAGGATTTTTACTGATGTTTATACAAAGAGAGACAAAAAAATGATTGAGAAAGCTGCTGGCTGTTGCGGTACGGATGGTATCTTGGCAAACCCGGATTTCCCTGTGTCTGCAAAAATAAAATGATTGGCAAAGGCGTATTCCTTCGATATAATGATGTTGGGGTCAAAAGGTATTTTGACCCCCTGATACCTACGGATTACTCCGCATTTTATGCTCTCGTAATCCTAAAAACATTCGAAATCGTGAAATATAAATAATACCAGATAACACAAAACGAAAACCAAATTTTAATTACAGCAAGGAGAAACTGCCATGGATATCAGGGAAATCTGCAAAAATATTCTTCCAGTCGACAAAGCAGCGGCAGCCGAAAGCCAGAGACGCTGGAATTCAATCGCAAAGCCCCTTCACAGCCTGGGCAAACTGGAAGATGCGATTATAAAGATTGCCGGAATCACAGGCGACCCGGTGATGCATCTGGAGAAAAAAGGATTGATCACCATGTGCGCGGATAACGGCATTGTTGAAGAAGAGGTCACCCAGACCGGTCAGGAAGTGACCGCCATCGTAACCGATAACTTTTTGACCGGCGCGGCAACTGCAAGTGTAATGTGCCAAAAAGCCGGTGCAGATATTTTTCCCGTTGACATAGGTGTTGCTGCGGATACCAATGCGATCAGCAAAAAAATTGCTTACGGAACGAAAAACTTTGTCAAAGAACCGGCAATGACAAGAGAACAGGCAGAAAAGGCGATTCTGGTCGGCATTCAGATGGTGGAAGACTTAAAAACACGGGGCTACGGCATTCTTGCTACCGGTGAAATGGGAATCGGGAACACCACTACAAGCAGCGCTGCAGCATCTGTTTTACTGAAAAAACCGGTTGAGGAGGTAACCGGCTATGGAGCCGGACTTTCCAGCGAGGGACTGAACAGAAAAATCAATGCCATAAAAAAGGGAATTGCCCTTCACAAACCGGATCCGGAAGATGCGGTTGATGTTCTTGCAAAAGTCGGCGGTTTCGATCTGGCCGGCATTGCCGGCGTATTTATAGGAGGCGCACTTTTCCGCGTGCCGATCCTGATCGATGGTTTTATTTCCGCAGTCGGTGCACTGTGTGCTGTGAAAATCTGCCCGGAAGTAAAAGATTTTATGCTGGCAACCCATGTGTCAAAAGAACCTGCTGCCCGGATGATTATGGATGCCCTTGGGCTGGATGCGCCGCTTCACTGTGATATGTGTCTGGGAGAGGGAACCGGTGCTGTCGCATTTTTCCCTATTCTGGATCTGGCAAATGAAGTATATTCAAAAATGAGCACGTTCAACGACATAAACGTGGAGCAGTATGAAGAACTGAAATAGTCAGAAGAAATAAGTACACTCCTGGATTAAAATACAATACGGATTCGGTTTATTCCGAAAAAATATCTCAGAAATTTGGTGAACAGTATGTTACATATCATAACAGGCGGCAGCGGCAGCGGAAAATCAGCCTACGCTGAGGAGCAGATTCTGAAACTGGAACCGGCAAAACGGTTTTATATCGCAACCATGCATCCTTTTGATTCAGAAAGCGAAAAAAGAATCAAACGCCATCGGATGATGCGAAGCGGAAAAGGCTTCGAAACAATTGAATGCTATACAAATATCAGCAGCCTTACGGGACTTGACGGTGCCAATGTACTGCTGGAATGTATGTCAAATCTTGTCGCAAACGAGATGTACGAAAAAGACGGCGCCGGACTAAACACGGTAACCGCTGTGATAGATGGAATCCGCCGTATAAACGATCAGGCAGAAAATCTGATTGTCGTGACAAATGAGATTTTTTCCGACATACAGCAATACGAGGAAGAAACCCTCCGCTATATGCGGTATCTTGGTGACATCAACGTTCGGATGCAGAAAGAAGCCGACTGCGTCACAGAAATCGTTTACGGCATACCAGTTGTCGTAAAATCGGCTCAGCCAAAAGAAAAAATATAAGGAAATTGTTATGAGAACATTATGGAACAGTTTTAAAATCGCTTTTTCTATGTATTCGAAAATCCCTGTACCGCAAAGCGACTGGACAAAGGATAATATGAAGTATGCTATGATCTTTTTTCCCTGGATCGGAATCGTGATCGGTCTGCTTTTTTGGGGCTGGTTCCAGCTTTCCGGTGTTCTGTCCAGACATAATATGGAACTTTCCCATGAATTTGTAACCATCGTATTTGTGCTGCTTCCAGTGGTGATCACCGGCGGAATCCATCTGGACGGACTTCTGGACACGGCAGATGCCCGCAGTTCCTGGCAGAAACAGGAGCGGCGTCTGGAAATACTGAAAGATTCCCACGCAGGAGCGTTTGCGATTATCACCTGTACAGTCTACTTTCTTTTTTACTACGCGGTCTGCAGTATGATCGGTGCAGAAAATATCACATTAATCGGACTTGGTTTTGTACTGTCCCGTACTTTGAGTGCACTGGCAATTGTCACATTTCCCATGGCAAAAGGCTCCGGACTTGCAGCTTCCTTTTCCTGCAGTGCAGATAAAAAACGGGTAAGAATTACAATGTTTTTTTATCTGATCATCCTGACTGCGCTGTATCTCCGGTTTGGAAAAATCCATGGTATCATCTGTATGGCAGCAGCCGGACTTATGTTTTTGTATTACTATCGTATGTCGAAAAAATTGTTTGGGGGCATTACCGGCGACCTGGCTGGCTATTTTCTGCAGATGTGTGAACTGGTGACAGCGCTGGCAGCAGTATTATCCGTAAAAATTCTATAGTTTGCAATAAAAGTTTCGTTAAGAATATAAACATAAAATGGAGATAAATATATGGAACTGATCATCGGAGGAGCATTTCAGGGAAAACTGGAATATGCCCGAACATTGTATCCTGAAACCAAATGGATAGACGGCGAAAACTGTTCTTCGGAAGAACTGGAGAAAGCGTCCGGTATAAACCATTTTGAGTTGTATATAAAAAGAAGATTAAAAGAAACCGGTGATGTTTCCGATCTTGCTCCCAGTTTGATCGAGAAAAATCCGAATATTATCATAATCAGTCAGGAAGTGGGGTACGGAGTGGTTCCCATCGATGCTTTTGATCGTCAATATCGGGAAACTGTGGGACGCGTGTGCACAGAACTGGCCGCTTTTTCTGATAAAGTTCATCGTGTGGTATGCGGAGTGGGGATGGTGATCAAAAGTGACTAAATTTTATCTGATCCGCCATTTCAAAACTTACGGAAACACAAAGCGGCGTTATATCGGAACCACGGACGAACCGTTGTGCCTGGAAGGAATAGAAGAGCAGAAAAAGCACCGCTATGCGGATGTGGAAATCGTATTTTCAAGTCCGCTGAAGCGCTGCCTGGAAACCGCTGCACGGATATATCCCAGTCAGAAACCCATTGTAATACAAAAGCTGTCTGAATGTGATTTCGGGGAATTTGAAAACAAAAATGCAGCAGAGCTGAGCGACAATCCGGCTTATCAGGAGTGGATCGACAGCGGCGGAACGCTGCCTTTCCCTGGAGGCGAATCCAGAGAAGAATTTATAAATCGCAGTGTGGACGGATTTCTTGAGGCAGCAGCCATTTGCCGCGAAAAAAATATCAGCCATGCAGCGCTGGTGGTCCACGGCGGCACGATTATGAGTATTATGTCTCACTTTTTGCCGGAACAGGGCGATTACTATCATTGGCAATGCAGGAATGGGGATGTCTGTGAACTGGATTTTTAGCGGCATTCCCAGTCTATGCATTTTTCATCATATCAATATTGCCTTTTCTTTTTTAATCCTTATAAAAAATCCTTGTCTCTGCTGAAACCATACGGTATTATAGTAGGTACTGGGATTTTTTAATTGCAGAAAATTATTTAACAGAATAGTTAGAAAGTATAAGAAAAAGGCAGGATAAAAATGAGAAAACTTGCGTTAAGCGATGAAATACTTTTAACCGTAGACAAGCCGGCCCGATATATCGGAAACGAAGTCAACTCTGTCATGAAAAACAAAGAAGAAGTTGACATTCGCTACTGTATGTGTTTCCCGGATGTCTATGAGATCGGTATGTCCCATCTTGGTATCCAGATCATTTATGATATGTTAAATACCGATGACCGAATCTGGTGCGAGCGTGTCTATTCACCGTGGCCGGATCTGGACAGGATCATGCGCGAAAAACAGATTCCTCTTTTTGCACTGGAATCACAAGATCCGATAAAAAGCTTTGATTTTCTTGGAATTACCATCCAGTATGAAATGTGTTACACAAACATACTGCAGATCCTCGATCTGAGCCAGATTCCGCTCCGAACCAAGGACCGTACCTGGGAACATCCGATCGTAATGGGCGGCGGTCCCTGCGTATCCAACCCGGAGCCGCTGGCTGATTTCTTCGACCTGTTCTACATGGGTGAGGGCGAAACAGAGATGATGCACCTGATGGATGTATACCGTGAAAGCCGTGCAAACGGCGATTCCAGAGAAACTTTTCTTTTGAAAGCGGCTCAGATTCCGGGAATTTATGTTCCATCTTTATATGAAGTAACCTACAAAGAAGACGGCACAATTGCATCTTTCGGGCCAAAACAGGAAGGTGTTCCGGCAGTTGTAAAAAAACAGGTGGTTATGGAAATGTCCGACACCTATTATCCGAAAGCTCCGGTTGTTCCGTTTATCAAAGCTACTCAGGACCGCGTGACTCTGGAGATCCAGCGCGGCTGCATCCGTGGCTGCCGTTTCTGTCAGGCCGGTATGCTGTACCGTCCGACCAGAGAACGTGATGTGGAATATCTGAAAAATCTGGCCGGCGAAATGCTGAAAAATACAGGACACGAAGAGATTTCCTTAAGTTCTTTAAGTTCCAGCGATTATTCAAAACTGGAAGAACTGATGAACTATCTGATCGATGAGTGCAACAAAAAATGTATCAATATCTCTTTGCCGTCCCTGCGTATCGACGCATTTTCACTTGATATCATGAGCAAAGTACAGGATATTAAGAAAAGCAGCCTGACCTTTGCTCCGGAAGCAGGAACCCAGCGTCTCCGCGACGTGATCAACAAAGGCCTGACCGAGGAAGTGATTCTGAAAGGTGCCGGTGAAGCGTTTGAGGGTGGGTGGAATAAAGTAAAACTTTATTTTATGCTTGGACTTCCAACCGAGACAGAAGATGATATGAAAGGAATCGCCCATCTGGCAGAAGCCATTGCCAAACGTTATTATGAGATTCCGAAAGATCAGCGAAACGGAAAATGTCAGATTACCGTCAGCACATCCTTCTTTGTGCCGAAACCATTTACTCCGTTCCAGTGGGCAACCATGCAGAAACCGGAGGAATATATCAACCGTGCAAAAATCGTGAAAAACGAGATCCGTTCCCAGTTAAACCAGAAGAGCATCAAATACAACTGGCACGAGGCGGATGTAACCGTACTGGAAGGAATCCTTGCACGGGGCGACAGACGTATCTGTGATGTAATTGAAGCCGTTTACAAAAAAGGCTGCATCTTTGATGCATGGAGCGAATACTTCCACATGGATACATGGATGAACACATTTGAAGAACTTGATATGGATCCTGATTTCTATACAATGAGAGAACGTTCCACCGACGAAATCCTGCCGTGGGATTTCATTGATGCGGGCGTATCGAAAAAATTCCTGATCCGCGAATGGGAACGGGCAATGAACGAAACAGTCACACCGAACTGCCGGGCAAAATGTTCCGGATGCGGAGCCGGTGTATTTGGAGGAGGTGTCTGC
>JAXJSH010000080.1:0-11386 GCA_036310185.1 Lachnospiraceae bacterium
CCTCTCATCAGCCGGCAGCTTTCTGTCTGTTCCCTCATACGGTACTTATTCTTATCATAGCCTTTGCTTATTTTCAGTAATTATAAAACAGGCACAGAAGAAATGTCAAGGGAAAGCGATTTTTATTTCCTAAACATTCCTTTTGCCAAAAATGCTATCACTTTATAAACCGGATTTTCCATATGCTTTACCACCTGATCCAGTTCTTTGCGGATCTGGATTCCCTGCGGACAGTGTTTTTCACACTTGCCGCATTTTTTGCATAAAGAAGCATTGGTCCGCTCCGAACGGAATGTTGTCAGCATCATATATTCCCGCATGCCAGTGAAAAATCCATCCGTATTGCGCACATTGTAACAGCGGAAAGAACCCGGAATATCCACCCCAGCCGGACATGGCGTACAATAACCGCAGCCCGTACAGGGCACCTTTATCTTCTCATTGATCGCCTTCTTCACTTTTTCAAACATTTTCATATGGTCATCTGTCAATTCATTTACTTTAACCGAATTGGCAATACGGATATTTTCATCCAGCATCTCCATGCTGTTCATACCGGATAAAACGCAGGATACTTCCGGCTGATTCCACAGCCAGCGCAGTCCCCACTCGGCCGGACTGCGTTTTGGCTCCGCTTTTTCAAACACTTCAACTGCTTTCTGAGGCAGCCCCTGCACCAGACGTCCGCCCCGCAGCGGTTCCATAATAATAACCGGAATTCCTTTTGATGCGGCATGGCGGACACCCTGGCGCCCGGCCTGACTGAATTCATCCATATAATTGTACTGCACCTGACAGAAATCCCAGTCATAAGCATCAATCAATTCCATAAAATGCCGGCTGTTTCCGTGATAGGAAAACCCAAGATTGCGAATCTGACCAGCGGCCTGTTTTTCTTTGATCCAGTCCAGAACGCCCATGCGGATCAGTTTTTCCCAGATATGAACATCCGGCAGCATATGCATCAAATAATTGTCCACATACGTTGTTCTAAGGCGTTTTAACTGCTCCTGAAATATTTTTTCCAGGTCATCAACGGATTTGATCAGATAGTGCGGTACTTTCGTTGCGATCTTTACCTTTTCGCGCATTCCGTTTTTCTCCAGAATCGTTCCCAGCACTTCCTCATTTCCTTTGTATATATAAGCGGTGTCAAAATAATTAATCCCGCACGCGATCGCATGAAGAATCTCCCGCTCTGTTTCCTCCATATCCACGTTATTTCCTTTTTTCGGGAAACGCAGACACCCGAATCCAAGCATGGATAAACCACCATTTCTCTGTTCCATCATTTTCTCCATTTCAAATCAATATTCTGCCTCTCAGGCCGTCCTTTTTCAAACAATATCTTCGGAGTCCTCTTTCTTTTTCAGAAACCCAAAAGCCTCCTCATCATGCAGGTAATGCAGCAGCATATATGCGCATACAATTGCCACCCGCTCTTCTTTTAAAATGCGGCGTATCTCATCCTTATCCGCCAGCACCACTTCTATCTCTTCGCTGTCTTCCTGATAGTTTCTTGTCACCTGCCCGCTGGCATAGCCATAAACGGTTGCACAGGATTCATCCGTCATCCCGATCGTGGTAAAATACGGTTTTTCATATTCTTCCCACACCGGTATCGGATTCAGAACCAGACCAGTCTCCTCTTTCAGTTCACGTATAGCAGCCTGTCCAAAATCTTCTCCGGAATCCACCAGTCCCGCCGGAAATTCATAAATAAATCCGTCAATGGGATAGCGATACTGCCGGATCAGAACCACTTTTTCCACGCCGTCGTCATCTTTCACAATGCTGAAAATGATAACGCCATCCGGTGTGTTTTTCTTTGTGCTGATTTTCAGGTCCTCGATTTTTTCTGCTCTGGATGCCACAAAATAACGGGAGTCTTTTCCACTTTTATGTGTCACTTCCAGTTCAAACAGATTCAGAAATCTGTTTTTTGTCTGCTGAGTAATTTTATGTATAATGCCCATGTTCTGTTCCCTTCCGGTTTATTTTCTCACATTTTTCAATACCTGATCATCCATTCAGATTCTTTTAAGATATAAAGCACTTATTTTTAAGCCGCTCCGTTTTTTATTATAATGCAAAAATTTCTGATTTTACACACTTTTTATATCACAATACAAAATGACCAGCCAAAATACTGGACTTTCGCCAATAAACAATAAAACAACAGCACTGCAGTCACCGGAAAGCAGACGCTGTTGTTTATTCTCTGATACTTATTGACAAATATTGCAGCGATTAATAGTCACCTTTAATAATCACACGGACTCTTTTATACAAAAGCATGGTGATCACAGATATCAAAACGCCTTTTACCAAATTAAACGGCCCTACTGCCAGCATCACAAATCCGCCCACATCTGTAATTGCCGGATTAACGGATGTTCCCATACCAATGAGCGTATCCATGGGAATACCCAGCCCCGCACTGTATGCCGGAAGCAGAACAAATGCATTGATCAGACATCCAACGGCTACCATAACTATGGTTCCTGCAGCCATACCGATGATTGCATGCTTTTTTGTTTTATGTTTTCGGTAAATGATACCTGCCGGCAGAATCATGCTGCAGCCAATGATAAAATTGGCAATCTCGCCAACACCGGCAGTAATGGTTCCATTGAGAACCAGATTCAGCAGAATCTTGATAAATTCAATGACCACACCGGCCACCGGTCCCATGGCAAATGTTCCGATCAGAACCGGTACCTCGCTGAAATCCAGCTGGTAAAAAGGCGGTGCCAGAAACGGAAGCGGAAATTCCAAAAACATAAGGATCACGGATACTGCCCCCAGCATGGCAATCTGGGCCATGATCCGAATGTTGGCAGCGCTCTTTCCCGCTGCTGATCCTGCCGTCACTGTTTTTTCTGTGCCTGTATTCTGCAGTCTGTTCGCTGCGTTTGTGTCATTCATAATGTTAGTCTCCTTTTCCTGCAGAAAATTCTACGTTCATTCATGCCCATAACCTGAGACACCTTACAAAAGTTCCCCTGACACGACTGTTTTCTGCTTCCACGCAGAACAGAACATACAAGCACGCCCCTTCAACACTGCACTTCTTCATGTTCCAGCGCACTTTATAAATTGAAAAAGCCCCGATTATAAAAATCGGGGCACAAATACAACGATCAAGTGATACTTTTTTCTTCTCTCATCCAGACTATACTGTCGGTGATGGAATCGCACCATCTCAGCCGCCAACGGCGGGTCGCGGACTATACCGCCGGTAGGGAATTGCACCCTGCCCCGAAGAACTTACTGCATATTTTTTTCTTATTATAGCTTAATATATGCAGTTGTACAATAGAAAACATCCTGTTTTTCACTCACTTATTTTCCTCACATACTAATTTGTCTTTTAAATTGTATGAATTTTCCAACTTCTTTTATTTCAAAAATTTATTTTCAAAATTCACTTGACAAACCAAGTTAAATGTATTAATATAAAGACAACAAAAGAAGAGACAACTTCAAAAAACAGGAGGGAAGTCCAATGGCTTGATAAATTCCCCGATATTCAAAATAATCTCTCAAAAGAGTTCACATACAGTAACTAAAGGAGGAGATTAATATGAAAGGAAGAGATCCATAGTTGGACAAACAAAAAATTAATAGAAAGAGAGGTTATACAGTGAGACTTCTGGAAATTCATTAAAAGAGCTATTCGATTTGTAAAGGAAAATCGGATAGCTCTTAAAAATTGTGCAGCGCTTCAAAAGATGCGGGCAGCTACGCAATTGTTTAAAATACTTTTTGAATAAAATCTGATTTTTACACTTCGTTTTCTTTAAAAAGGCCCCCTGCAAATACAGAGAGCCCTTCCAGTCATTCTTATTTTTTATCCAAGTATCGCTTTATCATCTGTGAATTCTTCACCGCTGGCCTGTTCAAATTTCTTCAGCAGATCACCAACTGTCAGATTCTTTTTTTCTTCCCCCCTGATATCCAGAATAACTTTTCCGTCCATCAGCATGATCAGGCGATTGCCGTGTGCAATGGCATCTTTCATGTTATGGGTAATCATCAGAGTGGTCAGTTTATCTCTGTTTACGATGTATTCCGTCGTTTCCAGAACTTTTTCTGCCGTTTTCGGATCCAGCGCCGCTGTATGTTCATCCAGAAGCAGAAGTTTCGGTTTCTGAAGTGTGGCCATCAAAAGTGTCAGTGCCTGTCTCTGACCACCGGATAAGAGGCCTACTTTGCTGGTCATACGATCTTCCAGACCAAGTCCCAGAATCTTCAGCAGTTCTCTGTATTCTTCCCGCTCCTTTTTCGTGATTCCAATACGAAGAGAACGTTTTTTTCCGCGACGTTTTGCCAGCGCCAGATTTTCATCTATTCCCATCGTTGCAGCCGTACCCGTCATGGGGTCCTGAAATACACGGCCAAGAAACGCCGCTCTTTTATGTTCCGGCAGACGTGTAACATCCACTCCATCAATAATCACCTGGCCTTCATCCACCTGCCATACCCCTGCGATGGCATTCATCATGGTGGATTTGCCGGCACCGTTTCCGCCAATTACGGTTACAAAATCACCGTCTTCCAGGGTCAGGGAAAAATTGTCCAATGCCAGCTTTTCATTTACGGTTCCCGGATTGAACACCTTTGTCACATTGCGAAGCTCAAGCATTTTTTTCTCCTCCCTTCTTCACAACCGGTTTTGCAAAATATTTTCCTTTCCAGTAAGGAATGGCAAGGAAGACAGCAACAACTGCAGCCGTAAACAATTTCAGCAGATCCGTGTCCACACCGAGCCAGATAATCGTCTGAAGTACGATATAATAAATAATAGAGCCAAGTGCTACGCTGACCAGCTTAAGTGCAAAATTGCGGAAAATTTTTCCGAAGATCGCCTCGCCGATAATAACTGCTGCAAGACCAATAACAATAGCACCACGTCCCATGTTAACGTCGGCAAATCCCTGATACTGGGCGAGCAGTGCACCGGACAGACCTACCAGACCATTGGAGATCATGAGGCCAAGAACCTTGCATAAGTTTGTATTGATACCCTGAGCTCTCGCCATGTTCCCATTACAGCCGGTGGCACGAAGGGCCGCACCGATCTCCCGTCCGAAGAACCAGTACAGAATTACCACCAGTAAAACAGTTATAACAGCCACAACAAAAATTGAATTTTTGTAAAACGGAACACCTTTTATGTATCGAAGAGAGACCAGAAGGTCGTACTTATTAACGTTCAGAGCCTGGTTCGCTTTTCCCATTATTTTCAGATTGATTGCATACAGCGCAAGCTGTGTCAGAATACCGGACAAAATAGCCGGGATTCCCATAAAGGTATGAAGAAGGCCTGTAACCAGACCAGTCAGCATTCCAGCCAGTGTAGCTGCAAGCAGAGCCACCCACACATTATGTCCGGAAAGCATCATCATGATGCAGACTGCACCGCCGGTACATATGGAACCATCCACAGTCAGATCCGCAATATCAAGAATTCGGTAAGTAATGTAAATGCCGATTGCCATAATTCCCCAGATAAGGCCCTGTGCAGCCGCACCCGGCATTGAATTTAACAGATTTAAGAAGTTCATTGGTTTCCTCCAGAAAAGTTACTCAAAAAGATATGGGTAAAGACCCAAGAAAGGCAGTGGAAATCTTTTTCCCACTGCCAGTCCTATATTCATTTATTATTCAGCTTCAATCGGTTGATAATCATCCGGAACTGCAACACCAAGTGCTTCACAGATCTCTACATTGTATTTCTTTGTGAAGTTCGGTGCATATTCGATCTCCATTTCAGAAATATCTTCACCTTCTGAAAGGATTCTTACTGCCATTTCACCAGTAGCATATCCAAGATCATAATAGCTGATGGAAAGTGTTGCAACACCGCATCCGGAACAGATACCTTCTTCACCTGCAACAACCGGGATGCCTGCCGGCTGACAGATGTTGTTGATCAGCTCTGTATTGGAAGCCACGGTATTATCAGTCGGAACGTAGATTACATCAACTTCACTGGTTGCGGTAGTTACGACAGCAGAAATATCATTCGAATCAGAGAATGCATAATATTTGCAGGTATAACCTTTGTCTTCCAGATATTCTTTGATCGTATCTACCTGATACTGTGAATTTGCTTCTGCGGAACAATATAACAGACCAACGGTTTCTGCATCCGGGAACAGTTCCTGAATCATATCAGCCTGTCCATCCAGCGGAGCCAGATCAGAAGTACCGGAAATGTTTCCGCCGACGGTTCCTGTAAATCCTTCGATTTCAAGAGCTACACCGTACTCTGTTACGGAAGTACCCAGAATCGGGATCTCATCGGTTGCTGCAGCAGCTGCCTGAAGAGCCGGAGTTGCGTTGGCAAGAATCAGATCCACATCACTTGAAACAAAGCTGTTCACGATTGTGGAACAGGTGTTGGAATCATTCTGTGCATTCTGCTCATCAAATACAACGTCATCACCAAGGGCATCTGTCAGAGCATCCTTGAATCCCTGTGTAGCTGCATCCAGCGCATCATGCCGTACCAGCTGACAGATACCTACCGTATATTTTGTGTCTTCTGATGCTTTATCACCTGTACCGCTTCCGGATGAAGCACCGTCGGAAGAACCGCAGGCAACCAGGCTGCCTACCATAGCAGTTGTTAATAATAATGCGAAAAGTTTTTTCATAATCGAAACCCTCCTTATAACTTTTTCACGTTAAAGTTTAACTCTTCAAAGCGGTAGAGTCAAGAAGAATTTCTCATCTCATGACCATTTTTCACAAAAATGCATGAAAAAGATTCTATTTTTTATATTTTTTCCATAAAATGTATTTAAAAGCCAATTTCCATTTGACAAATATAAATTTTGCCCATATACTATGCCTTAAGATTTATCCAAATCATTCTCAGCCCGTTCGGGCAGATTTCCCAGATTTTGTTTATTTTGTATTTTATTATGTTTTTCTGTTTTAATGATCCTTTTATTTTCGTATCTTCTTTTTCAGTATCTTCTTTTCACACACATTTTATCTTATTTTCATTTTCTCTCATATATGCTTTGATTATGATTGTGTTTTCCATTAAATCTCTTTTATCTTATCATTTTTTCTATTGTACTTTTTCCAACTTTTCCTGCTGCCGTTTCCAGCTTCTCTTTCTTTTATCTCATTCCTTAATTTATTTAAAACCGAAAGGAGTCCTTTATGAAAAAGATCTTCCAAATCTACCAGATTTGCCTTCACTTCGTCACTGCCGCCTTCTTATTTCTGGCTCTGATCAACCTGATGCCGCGCTTTTTCGGTATCCGACCATTTGTCGTTTTGTCCGGATCCATGGAACCGGAGATTTCAACGGGCGCCGTTGTCTTTGTGGACACACGGGCTGCCCCGGAACAGATGCATGTGGGTGATGTGATCACCTATCAGCTTAATGGAACAAACATTACCCACCGAATCGTGGCAGAAACTGTCTCTGCCGTCACCACAAAAGGCGATGCCAATGAGCAGGCCGACTTTTCCCCGGTTCCGCGGGCTTCCATTCTGGGTCTTGTCCTCTTTGCCATTCCATTTCTCGGTTTTATCTATTCCATAATTTCCCAACCTGTTTTTATTGCGGTATTAAGTTCACTCCTTGCAGTGAACTTAATCATAGAAGCCATTTGCAGTCTTAAAACTCATACCAGAAAAGAAAAGGAGAAATCAACATGAACAAAAAAAGATTTGCAGCAATCCTCACATTACTGACCCTTACGCTCAGTCTCACCATCGGCGGTTCCATCGCATACCTGACCGATTCCGAACACACAGACAATCATTTTACTGTGGGAAAAGTGGACATCAAACTGACCGAACCCAACTGGAAAGAAGATGAAAATCAGGAACTGCAGGCCGGTGTGACCATCGCCAAAGATCCAACTCTGACCAATACCGGAATTAACGACGCTTATGTTTATCTGGAAGTTCAAATTCCCATGGCAGATGTAATTACGGCTGCCGCCGACGGTACCCGCCTGAACAAAGGCGCCGCTGCCCATCAGCCGTTATTTACTTTCCAGGCTGACAAAAACTGGTCTCTGATCAGCCAGCAGGAATCAGACAATCACATGGTCTATACCTACTCTTATAACGAGATACTGGAACCCGGACAGTCCACAAGTGCACTGTTTAAAACGGTTACTTTTGCCAATGTAATAGAAGGGCAGATTGACGGTGCCGATTTTGATATTCCGGTCGCAGGCTTTGCAATTCAGACTGCTCATACCGGTGACGGAAGCGGTGATATTCCGTCAGAAGCAAAAACAGCCTATAACAAGTATATAAACCAGAATCTGAATCAGTCCGGTGCAGCTGCAAAATAAACTGCATCATTCAAAACCGGATCAAATCCACAACTATCACCACTAACAACAATAATTTTAAGAAAGAAGGTAACGCAAATGGCCAATAACAAAAAACTTCTTCCAGGTATTTTACTCGGCTTTTTAGCAGCTGCACTCACCGGAACAACCATCGCATTTTTTACTTCTCATGACAGAGCCGTCAATCAGGTCGGTATTGGATATAATGAATCCAGAATTGAAGAAAACTTTCCCACACCGACTCCGATCATTCCAAATGAGAACACACCAAATACAAAAGTTGTGACCGTGACAAATACGGATTCAGTCCCCTGCTATGTCCGCGTATCGGTTTCCTTCAGCGACAGCGCCATTGGCAATGCAGCTGAACTTCTCAAATTGAATACCACGGACTGGATCTTCTGTTCGGAAACAGAGGACACAAAACTGGGCGGCTACTACTATTACAAAGAACCGCTGCAGCCCGGTCAGTCTACCGTCCCGCTGTTCGAAGGTATCACAGTTACCGCTGATGCGGATTTTTCCCAAAAAGAATCCGGTGATACTTTTGAAGTAATCGTCTACGAAGAATCTGTTCAGCAGGGAGACTATACATCCTGTCAGGATGCCTGGAACCAATTTATCCGTGAATAAAGGAGGTGATTTTTCATGAAAAAAACAAAATCACGCAGAAAACCCATTCTGATTCTGGGACTTGCGTTTTTTATTGCCGGAACAATCGGCGGAACTTATGCTTACTATTCTGACAGCATCACGGTCGAAAACCGGATTCAGCTGGGCGACATCGATATTTCGCTGGAAGAATATTGTCTGGATGAAAATCAGAAGGAACAGGTCTATGACCAAAACATCCAGGTCCTGCCCGGCGATACGGTTTCAAAAATCCCACGTATTACCTGTCTGACGGAACCCTGCTATATCCGTGCTTTGATCACACACAGCAGCCCAGTTATCAATAACACAGTTACGGACGACATAATTACTGAAGACACAACTACCGAGGGCACAACTACCAGGAACGCAACTACCGAGGACACAACTACTGAGGACACAATTTCCTGCGATTCCTCTCAAATTCAGGCCGATGAATATCCGGATATTCTGACCGACGAAAACATTTTCGGCTTATCTGAATCCTGGATAAAAATCGGTGATTACTACTATTATAAGAATATTCTGAATCCAAAGGAATCCGCAGACCTTTTTCAGGGGGTTTTTATCCCTTACGAATGGGACAACGAACATGCAGAACAAAAACTAAATCTGAATATTCAGATTGATGCAGTCCAGGCCGAGCATTTCACTCCGGATTTTTCTTCGGATCAGCCCTGGGGCAATGAAGAAATTGAAGTCTGCGCGCACAGCGGCGACCGTTCAGCGCTTGTGAATCCATACACTACCATGTATGTAGAATTTGAAGGCAATTCTCACAAACTGGTAGCAGTGCCAAAAGATTTCTTTTCCAATCTGGGGCAGGCTATGCCCGGTGATCTCTTAAATGACACAGTCACCCTGAAAAATACAACAGAAGACGAGGTGGAACTCCTTTTCCACACCGCACTGCCGGAAACTCTTACGGAAGAGCAAAAATCGCTTCTTACCAAAATAGAACTGGCCATTTTTCTGGACGGAGATAAATTATATGAAGGCAATCTGGAAGCAGCGAGCCTGAGTTCTGATATTTCTCTGGGCAAATACCAAAGCCAGGAAAACAAAGAGTTCACATTTTCCCTAACTGTTCCAGCCGAACTGAAAAATCAGTATGCACTGGCGGACACCGTAGTCCGATGGGTATTTTCCGTACAGCAGGATGGAAAAGCCACACCGGTCGGTACCGGCGATACCATGATGTTCCTGCCGTTTCTGTTTCTTGGCGGAGGAGGACTTCTGCTGCTCGGCATCTATTTTATACTGATTATCCGGCAAAAGCGAAAAAATCCAAAAGGAAAAACACATGTCATCTGAAAATTTCAAAGAGGAGCGTAATCAGAAATGAAAAAGAAACTTCAGCGTGCTTTATGCGCAGCCCTTTTGTTGGTGTGCATAACCGCAAACACATTTAGTACATATGCAGCAACAGAAGAAACTGTTATTGCCAGCATATCAGAAAATACCCTCAAAGCTCGTTCCGTTCTGAATAGTACCTCTGCCATGCCGGTCCACTATTATCCTTATGAAACTTTCTGGGGCGGCAGCGGAATCATGTATATAGAAGACGACGATTCCAATCCGGACAGTCTCGGAAAACGCCGGCTTGTCTACTGTCTGGAGTGGGGCAAACATACACCTTCCGGAAATCTTACCGCAAACGGATGGCAGAATCAAAAAGTTCTTTACGCCATGTATTTCGGCAGTATGTACTGGGGCGAAACCTGTTGGTATGCACCCTATTCCACCGGCGACTGGCAGCTGGATTATACCGCCACGCAGGCAGCGATCTGGGTACTGACCGGTCAGTTCACACTGGATTATGCCTGCAATTATATTATCGACTGCTGCAATGGCCCGGCTACACGGGAGCAGCGTCAGCTTGTAGAAGCCGCCTGCACAAAACTGGTTAACGGAGCTAACAATACCGTCACTTTTGGCAACTGGACCACAAATGGCTGGATGGATCTTTCTATCTCCAGCGCAGTCAATTTCGATGTAACCGGTTACGAAGACATCTGGACTGACCATTCCGATGGCTATTACTGCTCCGGCGGAACATTTCACACTATCTTCAACACATATACCGGACGCGATATGCGCCACCAGATTACGGATTTGAACATCACAGTACCGGACGGTGTCGAAATAAGGAAATCGGACGAAACCACTGTTTCCGACTTCAGCCTGTGTATCGAAGAATCTCAGTATCTGGAATGGCAGGAAACAGGAAAAGACATCCCTGTGACAGTTACCGTAACGCTTCCCCGTTTGTGGGGAGCCGGTATATATCTGCCCTCCGACACATCCTATCAATCGGTTACACTGATCACGCCAATATCCAAATCCGATACTGTTACTTTTACCAAAACCATAACTTTGCATATCCCACAGGTCACACC
>JAXJSH010000081.1:0-4421 GCA_036310185.1 Lachnospiraceae bacterium
GATGGAGAAGAAGGTGTACTGCCCAATGATATGCGCGCAAGCTTTGGCGGAGCTGCGTGGGAATGGGTACCTGAGCTGGGACAGTACTATTTTCATCAGTTTTCTGTAAAACAGCCGGATTTGAACTGGGAAAACCCTAAAGTACGCCGGGAAATCTATGATATGATCAATTGGTGGATGGATAAAGGGGCCGGCGGTTTCCGTCTGGATGTAATCGATCAGATTGCCAAGGAACCCGATTTGAAAATTACCAACAATGGTCCTCGCCTTCATGAATTTCTGCAGGAATTGAGCAGAGAAACCTTCCAGAAAGGCGATCTGATCACTGTTGGAGAAGCTTGGGGTGCAACACCGGAACTGGCCAAAATCTACAGTCATCCCGATGGACGCGAGTTTTCCATGGTTTTCCAGTTTGAACATATCTGCCTGGATCAGCAGGAAGGCAAAGAAAAATGGGATCTGGCTCCGCTGCCGTTTTTGAAGCTGAAAGAGATTTTAAACCGCTGGCAGACCGAATTATACCAGTGTGGATGGAACAGTCTGTTCTGGAACAACCATGATCTGCCCCGTATTGTATCAAGATGGGGCAATGATAAAGAATATCGCGTAGAATCCGCCAAAATGCTGGCAATTCTGTTACACGGCATGCAGGGAACTCCTTATATTTACCAGGGCGAAGAACTGGGCATGACCAATGTTAGATATAATATGGAAGAATATCGTGATATCGAAACTGTGAACCTGTATAAAGAGCGTAAGGAACAGGGATATACAGAAGAAGAAATCATGAGATCCATCTATGCAAAGAGCCGTGATAATGCGCGAACCCCCATGCAGTGGGATGACTCTGCCAATGCAGGCTTCACAGATGGAGAACCCTGGATGAAGGTAAATCCCAATTATGTGGAAATCAATGCTAAAAATCAGGTAAATGACCCCGATTCCATCTTTTCCTGTTATAAAAAGCTGGTTCACTTAAGAAAAGAATACGGGGTATTTGCAGATGGACGTTTTGAACTGCTGTTAAAAGAAGACCCTTCTATCTTTGCTTATACAAGAGAAAATGAGACTCATAAGATGCTGGTAATCTGCAACTTTTATGGAGAAACGGTAACCTGCCCTCTGGCAGAAACAGAAAACAAAGAAAATGCAGAATTGCTGATTAGCAATTATAAAACAATTGAACAGCCGGGAGTATTCCGTCCGTACGAAGCCAGAATTTATATGGTAGAGAAATAAGAAAACGGGATTTGAAGCGTTCAGTTGGATCATGAAAAGATTAACGAATTGATCTATTGATAAAGCGAAGCCTATGCTGCAAGTATGATGCCTGCAGCATGGGCTGTTTTTGACTGTTTCTTTCTGGGATGTATGGGAACGTTTTTTTCTATGGAAAAGTGATGAGGATGACGATATAATATAAGTTGGAAAAAAGAGAAGCGAAAGGGTAATGGCAAAGGAATATGGAAAAAATTGTGGAAAATACGATTGTAATGAAAAATTTGGAACAAACAATTGAGGAAGGGATTGCTGATGCGAAGGCTGAGAATCGTGCAATTCCTGGTGCATTATATCGTGAATCGGTGGATTATTCAGAAGTTCCGGAGGATGAGAGCGTTCCGTATTATGATTCTGTAAGCAGAACATGGAAGGTTGTTACGGAATGGGGGAGAGAAGAAGGGGATGCCATTTATATTGCTGGTGAGTTTGTAAAAGGCGGACTATATTATCCTTTCCATAGTGAATCACCGGAGCAGGAAAACCATCATAATCATGAACATGAATTTACAAGTATTATAGAGTTTCTGTTAGAGAAGCCGGAATATTTTTCAATCAAGGGATTTGAAGAGTATTATAGCCTGCAGGAGCGTGAGTTAATAGATCGTATAGTGAAGAAATTACAGATATCGACTGGGGAATAAGATTTCTTTAACGATGCATTTCAGGAGGAAAAATACAATGATTAAAGTTTATTTTATTTGTTTGGGTAATATTTGCAGGAGCCCTATGGCAGAATTTGTATTTCGGGATATGGTTCAGAAAAAAGGTACTGCAAAACAATTTCACATTGCTTCCGCAGCTACCAGTTATGAAGAAGAAGGAAATCCGGTTCATTACGGTACACGGAATAAACTGAGGCAATATGGCATTTCTGTAGCTGGAAAATATGCAGTTCGTATGGAAAAACGGGATTATAAAGAATATGATTATATCCTTGGGATGGAACAAAGCAATATCCGCGGCATCCTGCGCATATGCGGCGGTGATCCGCAGGGAAAAGTTCACCGTCTTTTAGATTATTCGGACTCTCCCAGAGATATTGCAGATCCCTGGTATACAGGAAACTTTGACCGGACATATGATGATATCGTGGAAGGATGCCAGGCATTTTATAAATATTTGGAAGAAAATGGAATTGTAGAATCATGATAGCAGAAATACGCCGGGTTGGAGGAAGAAGATGGAGCAGCAGATTTTAGCCAGAAAAAGAATGGTAAAAGCCGAAGAATATATTCCGGTTATACGAGGGTTAGTAGAAGAAGGGAATATTGTCCCCTTTTTAATCACAGGAAACAGTATGAGTCCTTTTATGATACATGAGCGGGATACTATTTTACTGAAGAAGCCGGAGCATCCATTAAAAAAGGGAACCATGGCTTTTTATCAGAGAAAAAGCGGTCAGTATGTTATGCATCGTATTTGCAAAGTAAAGCAGGGAAAATATTATTTTGTAGGAGACGCGCAAACAGAAGTGGAAGGTCCTTTGGAACCAGAGCAGATATTCGCTGTTGTATGTGGTGTAAAACGAAAAGGCAAACTGGAAGAACCAGGAACTTTCTGGTGGGAGTTTTTTGAACATATCTGGCTGCCCCTGCGTCCATTACGTCCTGTTTTACGGAAACTGTATACGATAGGAAAAACTTTAGTTACTCGAAAATAAAACATACCATCATTTAGCGGACATCCATTCGGTTATAAGGGCAATACGATTTTCAATAAAATTGAAAAAAAGTGTTGACAAATCCCTTTGAAAGTGATATCCTATGGAAGCTGTCAGCGATAAGTTGTACGAGTTGCTGATGCAAATTGAAAAAAAGAAACAATTCAGACACAATTCTGAAAAGAAACAAAAAACTTCAAAAAAGATAAAAAAGTGCTTGACAAACGCAAGGATGTCTGCTAAACTAAACAGGCTGTCAGCGAGCTGGTTCGAAAGAACAAAACGCTGAAAAATAAATTAAAAAAGTGGTTGACAAACACTGAAAAGTGTGCTAAACTACAAAATGTTGCTGACAAAAAACAAACGGCAGCGACAGGAACCTTGATAACTGAACAACGTAAGAAATAAACCTTTAATCATCTTTAAAGATGAATTCCTGAAAATTCTTTGAAAACATTTTAAAGAACAAAACCTAAAAGGTAAAAACGGAAGATAAGCCATAACGTTTATCTGACCGATCAGATTTTTTAACGAGAGTTTGATCCTGGCTCAGGATGAACGCTGGCGGCGTGCTTAACACATGCAAGTCGAACGAGCGGAGGACTTCGGTCCAATGCGAGTGGCGGACGGGTGAGTAACGCGTGGGTAACCTGCCCTATACAGGGGAATAACTGTGAGAAATCACAGCTAATGCCGCATAAGCGCACAGTACTGCATGGTACGGTGTGAAAAGCTCCGGCGGTATAGGATGGACCCGCGTCTGATTAGGTAGTTGGTGGGGTAACGGCCTACCAAGCCGACGATCAGTAGCCGACCTGAGAGGGTGACCGGCCACATTGGGACTGAGACACGGCCCAGACTCCTACGGGAGGCAGCAGTGGGGAATATTGCACAATGGGGGAAACCCTGATGCAGCAACGCCGCGTGAGTGATGACGGTCTTCGGATTGTAAAGCTCTGTCTTTAGGGACGATAATGACGGTACCTAAGGAGGAAGCCACGGCTAACTACGTGCCAGCAGCCGCGGTAATACGTAGGTGGCAAGCGTTGTCCGGATTTACTGGGCGTAAAGGGAGCGTAGGTGGATTTTTAAGTGGGATGTGAAATACCCGGGCTTAACCTGGGTGCTGCATTCCAAACTGGAGATCTAGAGTGCAGGAGGGGAAAGCGGAATTCCTAGTGTAGCGGTGAAATGCGTAGAGATTAGGAAGAACACCAGTGGCGAAGGCGGCTTTCTGGACTGTAACTGACACTGAGGCTCGAAAGCGTGGGGAGCGAACAGGATTAGATACCCTGGTAGTCCACGCCGTAAACGATGAATGCTAGGTGTAGGAGGTATCGACCCCTTCTGTGCCGGAGTTAACGCAATAAGCATTCCGCCTGGGGAGTACGGCCGCAAGGCTGAAACTCAAAGGAATTGACGGGGGCCCGCACAAGCAGTGGAGTATGTGGTTTAATTCGACGCAACGCGAAGAACCTTA
>JAXJSH010000082.1:0-16353 GCA_036310185.1 Lachnospiraceae bacterium
AATCAGATTGAAATAACAGAGTAGCAGAAAATGGCGTTGAAACCGGTTTTAAACTATTTTTCAAGAGGGATAATATCTTTTTTCAAAAACGATGGGTTATCTTTATCGGAAATAAGAAAATAAGCAGAAGATTTTAAAGGTATGCATGAAAAGGGGGTTGTTTATGATGGGTTTTGGTTTGTTTTCGGTTATGTTTGTAATTGTATTTATATTGATTGTTGGTATGATTATAGTCAATCTGATCAGAGAAATCGGACAATGGAATCAAAATAATAATTCTCCAAGACTTACTGTGACAGCCGCTGTGGTTTCAAAGCGAATGGATGTGTCTCATTATAATCATGCGAATGCAGGGGACGTATCAGGCGGGCATGGTTATCATACGACCACGTCTACCTCATATTATGTAACTTTTCAGGTGGACAGCGGTGACCGCATGGAATTTCATGTAAATGGCTACGAATACGGCATGCTTGTGGAAGGAGATTATGGAAATCTTTCTTTTCAGGGGACGAGATACCTGGGATTTGAACGGGTGAGATGAATTGCGGGGCGGCTGCTGTTATAGATTAATTAGTTTTAAATTAATTTATGATTATATATATTGCATTTTTCCAGATATTGTGGTAGTATAGCAACACAATATCTGGAAATCTTAATCTAATCAGGCGTATCTGCCAAATTTCCAATTGTAAAAATGAAATAGCAGGCAAAATCTTATTGATTTATATTGAAAAATGCAATGAAACAGTTTATGATTACAATGCATAGATGAATATAAGAGCTGCGTCTGCAAGAAAGGAAGAGAATGTTATGAAAAAAGACGTAACTCAAAAACATTATATGAAAGATGCAGGGCGGGTTGCCGATCTCTTAAATGTACAGTATTTTAACGGAGATACCGTTATACAGCCAGAAGATGTCAGAACCATGGATAATAATAGTATATTTTTCAAAAGTGGAAAAGAGCAGTCCCAATTAATTGGGCGGGAATATGACAGGACCGATTAAAGCCGACACTTATACTGGTGGTCTATTTTGGTGATAAGGAGTGGTGCGGAGCCAGAACTTTGCATGAACTGCTTGACTGGTCGGACATACCGGGAGAGTGGAAAGCAATGTTTGCAGATTATCAGATGCATTTGCTGGAAGTTAAGAAAATAGAAAATCTGGAAAAATATCATTCTGATCTGAAATTACTGTTTGGCGTTTTGAAATACCGGGAAGATAAAGAAAAAATGACGGACTTTATCAGTGAGAATGAAGCGGCATTCAAAGATGTGTCGGCAGATCTGGCAAGCGTCATTTATGAATATAGTCATTCGCAGGAAATTTTTAAAATAATAGAAGAAAAAAGAGATAAGACTGGAAGGAGGACAGTAAATATGTGTAAAGCGTTTTTGGAAATGATTGAAGATGGAAGAAAAGCGGGCAGAGAAGAAGGCAGAAGGGAAGGCATGGAATTGTATGGAAAACAATTTGGTGAACTTGTGCTTTATCTGTTATCGGAAGATCGTACGGAGGAATTGAAGAAAGCAAGTAAAGATTCCATATACCGGCAGCAGCTTATGGACGAGTACGGAATTCCAGGATGAGATTATAAAAACCCTCTTGCAATTTTTGCTGAAAAGTGATTTAATAGCAGTTGCAAGTAAGGTAAATGGTCGCGGCTGGCAGGCCGAAAGGTGCCAGACGAGGAAAGTCCGGGCTTCGCAGGGCAGGATGCCGGATAACGTCCGGTGGAGGCGACTCTAAGGATAGTGCAACAGAAATGAACCGCCAGCTTTGGCTGGTAAGGGTGGAAGGGCAGTGTAAGAGACTACCGCCCTGCTGGTAACAGCAGGGGCATATGTAAACCCCATCCGAAGCAAGACCGAATAAAAAACCATGCGGCGGCCCGTCGCGTTTTTAGGTAGGTCGCTGGAGGCTGTCGGCGACGACAGTCCTAGATAGATGACCATTCACGACATAACCCGGCTTATCGCTTTGCTTGCGCAAAAATGATCTCAGAGAACCGGTACAGAAAAAGGTATCGGTTCTTTTTGATTCTTGTTACGGATCCGTAACAATGCAAAAAAAATTCAAAAATCCCGGAATGTATATATTCATAAAAAATTGCATGTCCGAAAAACGAACATGCAATCCTTTCTAATAATTACAATATTTTATTGTCTATGATCTTGATTATTTATTCCCTCTGAATTTCTGTTCGCAGTACATACAGCGGTAAATCTCTTTTTCCGGATCGGTCAGTACGAATACGTGATCCAGACCCTGTTCGATGGAAGTGATACAGCGCGGATTTTTACATTTGATCACATTTGTGACGCGCTCCGGCAGTTTCAGCACTTTCTTTTCCACGATTTTTTCGTCTTTGATGATATTGACTGTAATATTGTGATCAATAAAACCTAAAATATCAAGATCCAGCATCTCAATCGGGCATTCCACTTTGATGATATCCTTTTTGCCCATTTTGTTGCTCTTTGCATTTTTGATGATGGCAACGGTACAATCCAGTTTGTCCAGCTGCAGATCGTGATAGATTCTCATACTGTTGCCGGCTTTGATATGATCGAGTACAAAACCTTCTGTGATAGCTCCAACGTTTAACATGATTTATACCTCCAATTCCAGCAATGTCAGGATCAGCGCCATTCTTACATATACACCGTACTGAACCTGTTTGAAGTACACGGCTCTCGGGTCATCGTCCACTTCAACGGCGATTTCATTTACACGGGGAAGCGGATGCAGTACCAGCATTTCCGGGCCGGCCAGTTCCATTTTTGCTTTGTCCAGGATATAGAAATCCTTCATGCGAACATAATCTTCTTCGTTGAAGAAACGTTCTCTCTGAACTCGTGTCATATACAGAATATCCAGTTCCGGCAGAGCCTCTTCCAGACGTTCTACTTCTTTATAAGGAATATTGTCCTGTTTCATACCCTCGGTTATGTAGCTGGGTACGCGGAGTTCTTCCGGAGAAATCAGAACAAAGGAAATACCGGTATAACGGCTCAGGGCTTCAATCAGAGAGTGTACGGTACGACCGAATTTCAGGTCACCGCAAAGACCGATTACCAGATTGTTCAGGCGCCCTTTCAGAGAACGGATGGTCAGCAGGTCGGTCAGGGTCTGGGTCGGATGCTGATGTCCGCCATCACCGGCATTGATGACCGGGATGCTGGAAACCATGGATGCTACCAGCGGAGCGCCTTCTTTCGGGTGGCGGATAGCAGCGATATCAGCGTAACAGGAAACCATGCGGATGGTGTCGGCAACACTTTCTCCTTTTGACGCAGAGGAAGAAGATGCGCTGGAAAAGCCCAAAACTTTGCCACCTAAGTTCATCATAGCAGCTTCAAAACTAAGACGTGTTCTGGTGCTGGGTTCATAGAACAGGGTGGCAATACGTTTCCCATCGCAAACATGGGCATATTTATCAGGATTTTTTTCAATGTCGTTTGCTAAATCTAAAAGCTTGTCTAATTCTTCCACGGAAAAATCCAGTGGACTCATCAAATGTCTCATAGGAACCTCCTTTGTGTACGTTTTGATCTTCTAACTATAATATAATAAAACCATATCAATTTCAAGCTGAAATGTCACTGCCTGCAAAATTACAGATGATCAGATTTAAACATCGGAAGGCGTGTTGGCGGAAAGGACCTTTTCATAAAACAGTCCGGTTGCAAACCATATGGGAGCGTAGTCCAGACGAATCAGCCCATTGATGTTGGAGGGGCATCCGCTGTAGTCCCATGGGCACATATCGTATTTTTTCAAAAGAAATCCGGTGCCGTATTCGGTTGCAAAGATGCCCATTGCATATATGATGCCGCGAAGAAAAAAAGGAAATTTTTTCTGCTGCAGTTTTTGAGAAATAGGGCAGATGCAGGCTGCCAGGCCGTAAATGGGAAACATCCAAAGGGAGGAGTGTCCGGTCAGATGAAAATCCTTTTCGTGCAGTGTGTGAAGTCCGGTCCAGAATATTTCAAGACACCAGCCAAGTGATCCGCATAGTAAAAAATTTCGTCGAGTATTTTGTTTCATATGAATATTTGTCCTCCTTTTCCCGGTTCTGTCCTTGTTTTATTATTTCCGCTGTACTATAATAAATGCAGAAATTTGGAAGAAAATTGGAGGCAGCATGAATTATAAAGAAGCCAGAGCATTTTTAGATGAGTCCAATCGATACGGCGGGGCTCAGGGGCTGGACCGAATCAGTCATTTGCTGGATTATCTGGGACATCCGGAGCAGGATCTGTCCTTTGTACATATAGCAGGAACCAACGGAAAGGGTTCCATACTTTCCTATGTATCAACGACGCTGTCCATGGCGGGATATCGCACAGGCAGATATATTTCACCGACACTGTATTCTTATGAAGAAAGATTTCAGATCGATGGCCAGCCGATTACAAAAGACAGATTTGTTGCGTTAATGGAGCAGATTGCGGATGTAGTGGGACAAATGGAAAAGGATGGCTATGTGCGCCCATCTGCATTTGAGCTGGAGACGGTGTTGTCATTTTTATATTTCAGGGAAGAAAAGTGTGACATTGTCGTTATGGAATGCGGTCTGGGCGGCACGGAGGATGCCACAAATGTGATTCAGAATACAGTCGCATCGGTGTTTGCATCGATCAGTATGGATCACATGGAATATCTGGGTGACACGATCGATAAAATCGCATTTTCAAAATCCGGCATTATTAAGAAAGGTGTGCCCGTTGTGACGGGTATTCAGAGACCGGAAGCAATGGAAGTGCTGGAGCAGGTCTGCAGGAAGCAGGAAAGTGAATTGCTCACAGCGGATTATCACGGTGCACGGGTGCTTTCTTCATCCTGGCAGGAGCAGATTTTCCTGTATGAGGGGAATTTGTGGACAATTCATATGGCAGGTATCTATCAGATTGAAAATGCAGTGACTGCAATAGAAGTTCTGAAACTGCTTGATCGAAAAGGTTATAAGCTGACCGCAAAGCAGATGCTGGATGGGATGGAGGCAGCCAGATGGAACGGGCGGTTTACCCTGATTTCAAAAGAACCGCTGTTTCTGGTGGATGGTGCACACAATCCGGATGCAGCGCGAAAATTCGTTAAATCTCTGTTAAATGCATTTACAGGACGAAAAATTATTTATATTATGGGGATATTCCGTGATAAGGCTTACGAAGAGGTTGTGAGAATTACGGTTCCCTATGGTTCGGAGATTATTACCATTCAGACACCGGACAATCCCCGTGCCCTTCCCGCAGAAGAACTGGCGGAAGTGGTGCGCCATTATACCGAACACGTCCAGGCAGCAGAAAGCCTTGAACAGGCTGTCCAACAGGCATTTTCAAAGGCAAAAAAGGACGATGTGATCGCAGCGTTCGGGTCCCTTTCCTTTATAGGAGAACTGACCGAAATCGTTAAGAACTATCAGGAGGAAAAGCATGATTGACTTAAAGGACATCCGCGTGGAAATTGACGCGGTTGACAAACAGATTCAGGAATTGTTTGAAAAAAGGATGGAGCTGGCCAAAAGTGTGGCAGAGTATAAGATCCATACAGGAAAGCCGGTTTTTGATAAAGAAAGAGAACAGCAGAAACTGCAGGTATTCCGTGACCGAGCCAGCAATGAATTTTATGCCCATGGCATTCAGGAACTGTTTCAGCAGATTATGGGCATGAGCAGAAAATTTCAGTATCGTCTGCTTGCAGAGCACGGTATTTTGAATCCCAGTGATTTTAAAGAAGTGGAAGCACTTCGCACCGAAGGTATGAAAGTTGTGTATCAGGGGGTGGAGGGCGCATACAGCCATGCCGCTGCCCAGACCTTTTTCGGAAAAGATGTGGATTGTTTTCATGTAAATACATGGCGTGATGCTATGGAAGCAATCAGGAATGGTGATGCGGTTTATGCGGTTCTTCCAATTGAAAATTCGACAGCGGGCAGTGTCTATGATAATTATGACCTTCTGAATGAATACGACCACCAGATTGTAGGGGAACAGCTGATTCGCTGTCAGCATGTACTGATGGGTGTTCCCGGGGCAAAAATCTGCGATATCAAAACAGTATATTCCCATCCGCAGGGATTGATGCAGTGCCGTGAATATCTGAAACAGCATGAAGAATGGAAACAGTCTCAGTATAACAATACAGCCGGGGCCGCAAAGAAAATCAGCGAGGACGGTGATCACACACAGGCAGCCATCGCAAGCCGGCATGCTGCCGAGACATATGGTCTGGATATTCTGGAAGAAGGCATTTATGACAATAGCAGCAATTCTACCAGATTTATTATCGTAGCCAAAAGAAAAGTATTTGTAAAAGGTGCGGATAAGGTCAGCATCTGTCTGGAAGTACCCCATGAAAGCGGCAGTCTGTATAATATCCTGTCCCACATTATTTATAATGATTTGAATATGACGAAGATTGAATCCCGTCCCATTCAGGAAAAAGACTGGGAATATCGTTTCTTTATTGATTTTGAAGGAAATCTTACAGACAGTGCGGTGAAAAATGCACTGGGCGGAATCAGTCAGGAAGCGAGCTGGCTTCGTATACTGGGCAATTACAAGAGAGAAGGTTGATTTGTTATGAAAAAAATTTCTGAATGTATTTTATATCGGAATTTTGCCGAAGGCTGGATTCTGGAGGATATGACTGGACTGATGGAACAGTCTGAACAGGAGGCAACTGCCAACCGTGAAGCGAATCGTGAGATTTTTTATGCCTGCGTCAATGGACTGATCGAACTGGCCGGAAATTATGGATTTGAGGGAAATCTCTGGCACAATTATCTGACCTTTCTTCTGGTCAATCATGAAAACGCATTTTCCACAGCCTGTGAGATCGTAGGTCCGGTTGATGGCAGTATCAATGAGGTGGCACTTCATGATTTTCGCAGATTTAAAGAACTGTATGATTATGATCTGCAGATTCTGGGAAAAGAACTTGGTTCCACCCAGTGCAGTATTATCTGCAATTATAAAAATATCAATGACGGAAGCAAAATGTTTAACAAGCGCATCCGTGACCGTATCTGCAGCCTCAGTGTGCGGCTGGAGGAAGCGGACAGTGTGGAATCTTTTATGGAAGAAGTAGTTCAGTTTTACAAAGATTTCGGCGTAGGAAAACTGGGGCTTCATAAAGCATTCCGTGTGGCGCACAATGAACGGGATGAAGTGGAGATTGTTCCGATTACCAATATTGCTCATGTTCATCTAAATGATCTGGTGGGATATGAGATTGCCAAAAAGAAGCTGATCGACAACACAGAAGCTTTTGTGGAGGGAAGAAGAGCGAATAACTGTCTTCTCTTCGGGGATGCAGGAACAGGAAAATCATCCAGCATCAAGGGGATTTTAAATGAATATTATGATCAGGGCCTGCGTATTATTGAAGTTTATAAACATCAGTTTCAGGACCTGAATGAAGTGATCGCTCAGATTAAAAACAGAAATTACAAATTTATCATCTACATGGATGATCTTTCCTTTGAAGAATTTGAGATTGAATACAAGTATCTGAAAGCCGTAATTGAAGGCGGTCTTGAGCGTAAACCGGATAATGTTCTGATTTACGCTACCTCCAACAGACGTCATCTGATCAAAGAAGAATTCAGTGATAAAGAGGGCAGAAGAGACCATTTGCATGCATCGGACACAGTTCAGGAAAAGCTGTCTCTTGTGGCACGTTTTGGTGTGACCATCTTCTTCAGTGCGCCGGATAAAAAAGAATTCCAGGCAATCGTAAGAACGCTGGCTGAGCGTCATCAGATAGAGATGTCCGAAGAACAGCTGCTGCTGGAAGCAAATAAATGGGAAATGGCCCATGGCGGTCTGTCCGGAAGAACAGCCCAGCAGTTTATTGACTATTTGCTTGGGCAGAAAAAATAATTTTTGTCGGATTTCGGATCTGTTTAAATGAAAACAGAATTTTGCGCAGGTGGGATAAACAGTGAAAACAAGGGTCTGTGATAAGACTCAAAGGAGGTTTTTCTATGGCAATAACGAGGTTTGCCGCAATTGATGTTGGTTCCTACAACGTCAGTATGGAGATTTTTGAACTTTCCAAAAAGTATGGTGTAAAAAGCGTAAATCGCATACGCCAGCGTCTGGAAATCGGACACGATACATATGCGGAGCATAAATTATCCAGAGAAAAGCTGGATAAACTGGCTCATATTCTTCATGATTTCAAACTGATCATGGATGAATATAAGGTCAGCGGCTACCGTGCCTGCGCGAAAAGTGCCTTTCGTGAGGCGAGAAATGAAGTGCTGGCACTGGAACAGATATACCAGAAAACCGGAATCCAGATTGAAGTGCTGAGCAATTCAGAACAGCGTTTTCTGGGTTATAAGGCCATCGCTGCAAAAGAAACCGATTTTAATAAAATTATTCAGAAAGGTACTGCGATCATTGATATGGGCGGAGGCAGTGTCCAGATATCACTTTTTGACAAGGATGCACTGGTGACCACTCAGAATATCCGTATCGGCAGTCTTCGTGTCCGGGAACGCCTGGTGCAGCTTGGACGTGGAACCACCCACTCGGAAGAACTGGTGGAAGAGCTGATCCGCAAGGAGATTCAGAACTTTAAACGACTGTACCTGAAGGATCGAAAGATTCAGAATATCATTCTTGTAGGTGATTACTTTACAAACCTGATCTTCCATAATAAGTCGGATGGAAACAAAATGATCAACAAAGAGACCTTTATGGAATGGTATCAGCAGATTGTGACCAGTTCTACCATGGATCTGGCCATTAATATGAATGTTCCGATGGAGTTTGCATCGGTTATTCTGCCGGCAGCCGTAATATATCGCCGACTGATCGAGGAACTGGGCGCCGATACCATCTGGCTTCCGGGTATTCAGCTGACGGATGGTATTGCGTATGATTATGGTGAGAAAAATAAAATTATCCGTACCACCCATGATTTTGACAATGATATTGTCATGGCGGCGAAAAATATGGCAAAGCGCTACGGAAGCGGACGCCAGCATACCCAATCTCTGATTGCACTGGCAGATACGATTTTTGACAGTATGAAAAAAGCGTACAACTTAAGTCAGCGGGAGAAACTTCTGCTTCAAATAGCGGTGCTCCTTCATGACTGCGGTAAATATATCAGTCTTGTGAATGTTGCAGAATGTTCCTATAATATTATCATGTCCACAGAAATCATAGGTTTGTCTCATAAAGAACGGGAGATTATTGCACATGTGGTCAAATTTAACACCTCCGGATTTGAGTATTATCATGAAAATCAGTCCGGTAATGTGCTTTCAATCGAAGATTACCGAACAGTTTCAAAATTGACGGCAATCCTTAAGCTGGTCAATGCCCTTGACCGCAGTCATATGCAGAAGGTTCAGAATCTGCGGGCCGCTGTAAAGGATGGACAGCTGATACTGAACATAGAATATACGGGTAACTTCACATTGGAACAGGGGCTGTTCCATGAAAAAACCGAACTGTTTAAAGAAGTATTCAGCATCGAGCCGGTGCTGAAGCTGAAAAGACGTATTTAGGAGGTGGCATAGATGCTGGATTTAAAACCTTATTCAAAACCGGAATATTTTCGAAATCGTGAACTGAGCTGGATCAGCTTTGACGAGCGTGTTTTAAGTGAAGCAAGAGATAAAAATATTCCCTTGTTCGAAAGACTGAAGTTTTTAAGTATTACCGCATCCAATCTGGATGAATTTTTCATGATCCGTGTCGCTTCTTTAAAGGATATGGTTCACGCGGATTATACAAAGCCGGATATTTCCGGTATGACACCAAAAGACCAGTTAAGGGAGATCAACAAACGTACCCACGAGCTGGTGCAGGTGCAGTACAATACCTACAATCGTTCTCTGCTTCCGCTGATGAAAAAAAATGGACTTCATGTGGTGGAAAAGCATGAAGATCTGACGAAAGAACAGAAAAAATACCTGGACAGCTATTTTGAAGAAAATATTTATCCGGTTCTGACACCGATGGCAATGGATTCTTCCCGACCATTTCCGCTGATTCGCAATAAATCACTGAATATCGGCGCGCTGATCAAGAAGAAGGATCAGAAAAAAGGAAAAGAAGAACTGGAATTTGCAACCGTGCAGGTGCCGTCTGTGCTGCCGCGCATCATTTCACTTCCGGATGGAAATGAAGGTGAAAAAAACGTAATTTTGTTGGAGGAAGTAGTAGAGTCCTATATTTCCAAACTGTTCCAGAGTTATGATGTGGTTTGTTCCTATCCTTATCGAATCATGCGTAACGCGGATCTTACCATAGATGAAGACGAAGCGTCTGACCTCCTGAAAGAGATTCAGAAGCAGCTGAAAAAACGTCAGTGGGGCGAGGTCATTCGTCTGGAAGTGGAGGAAAAAATCGACAAACGGCTTCTGAAAATTCTGAAAACGGAATTTGATGTTCGGGAAGAAGAGATTTATTATATCAATGGACCGCTGGATCTGACTTTTCTTATGAAAATGTATGGACTGGATGGATTTGACCATTTGAAAAATCCCGGACATGTGCCGGCACCGGTACCGGAATTTGTAGAAGAACCGGACATTTTTGCACGGATTCGAAAGGGAGATGTATTCCTGCACCATCCGTTCCAGAGTTTTGATCCGGTGGTGGATTTTATCCGCCAGGCATCAAAAGATCCGAAAGTTCTGGCAATCAAGCAGACCCTGTATCGTGTCAGCGGTAATTCACCGATCATTGCTGCGCTGGCACAGGCTGCGGAAAACGGAAAGCAGGTTTCTGTACTGGTTGAACTGAAAGCACGTTTTGATGAGGAAAATAACATTGTGTGGGCAAAAATGCTGGAAAAAGCAGGATGTCATGTTATTTATGGCCTTCTGGGATTAAAGACCCACAGTAAAATTACTCTTGTGGTTCGTTCAGAAGAAGAGGGAATCCGCCGTTATGTTCATCTGGGAACCGGTAACTATAATGATTCTACAGCAAAACTGTACACAGACTGCGGTCTTCTGACCTGTGATGCAAAAATCGGCGCTGATGCAACGGCCGTATTTAATATGTTATCCGGCTATTCTGAACCGGACAGCTGGAATAAGCTGATTCTGGCGCCGCTGTGGATGCGGGATTCTTTCCTGCATCTGATCGAGATGGAAATTGAGAATGCGAAAGTGGGCAAACCGGCTTATATCCGTGCAAAGATGAATTCTCTTTGCGACCGTTCTATTATCGCGGCACTGTATGCGGCTTCCGCAGCTGGTGTACAGATAGATCTGGTTGTCCGCGGCATCTGCTGTCTTGTAACGGGAATTCCGGGAATCAGTGAAAATATCCGGGTTCGTTCCATCGTTGGAAACTTCCTGGAACATTCCAGAATCTTCAACTTCTGCAATGGCGGCGATGACGTTATTTACATGGGAAGTGCGGACTGGATGCCGCGTAATCTGGATAAACGGGTGGAAATCGTCTTCCCGGTTGAAGATCCGTCCATCAAAGCGGAAATCATGCATGTGCTGGATACGCTGCTTCAGGATACCGTGAAGGCACATTTGCTGCAGCCGGATGGTACTTATGAAAAAGTGGACAAGCGTGGAAAAGCAATTATCAGTTCTCAGGATATTTTTGCGGAGGAAGCGAGAGCCAGGGCAAGGCATGAAGATGTGATAATCAACTCAAGGATATTTATTCCGGCAGAGCCTCCGGAAGATTAATTGGGTGTAACTGTTCGGTCAAAATTTGGGGGGTTGACGGGTAATCATAGTCGGTTACCTGGTGAATGGAACCTTCTGAACAGTTACAATTGGATTAAGAATAAAAATGAAGATTTAGATATTGCCGGATGAATGTGGAGAGACATTCATCCGGTTTTTCTATTTTGGGGAAATGCGTCCTCTTGATTAAAAGTTCTCCGGACAGTATGCGCGCGAACTGATTCGAAAATCTTTTTGTCCTGTTTTCATGTGTACAAAACATTTTGTATCTGAATAAAAATACATTTGTTCCTGACGAAAAACAGCGTTTTTCTTGACAAACAAAGAAGTTTTTTGGATAATAATACAATACGAATTTATATGAGGAGGATTTATTATGAGTAGTGGTGATATTGTTGCTGTTTTAATAGCGTTCGCATGTTACCTTGTATTTATGATCGTCATCGGTATTTTCTGTATGAAAGGAACCAATAATACAGAAGACTATTTCCTTGGCGGTCGTGGCCTTGGTGCCTGGGTTGCAGCTATTTCTGCACAGGCGTCTGATATGAGCGGCTGGCTTCTGATGGGACTGCCGGGTGCAGTATATGCATGCGGAACCGGTCAGGCATGGATTGCGGTTGGTCTGTTTTTAGGAACGGTGTTTAACTGGCTGGTTATTTCAGGAAGATTGAGAAGATATACAATCCGTGCCAACAATTCTCTGACTTTGCCGGAGTTTTTTGAAAATCGTTTCCATGATAAGAAGAGAATTCTTCTTCTTGTTTCCTCTGTAGTAATTGCAGTATTTTTCCTGGTTTATACGGCATCTGCACTGGCAGCAGGCGGAAAGCTGTTTAACTTTGTGTTTGGCATCGATTACAGAGTTGCCCTTGCCATTGGTGCGGTTGTTATTCTGGTTTATACTTTTATGGGCGGTTTCCTTGCGGTATGTGTGACTGACCTGATTCAGGGGATGCTGATGCTCTGCGGTCTTTTGATCGTACCGATTATTGCATATTTCCTTGTTGGCGGTGAGAATATTCTTCCGCTTATTGAACAGAGTGGTGTTGCAGGCGGCGCATCCTCTTATCTGAGCCTGTTTGAAGACAGCGGAAAACCGCTTGGTTTCATTGATATTTTATCTCAGCTGGCCTGGGGTCTTGGATACTGCGGTATGCCCCATATTCTGGTTCGCTTTATGGCTGTAAAAGATGAAAAAGAACTGAAAAAATCCAGAGTGATCGCGATCGTATGGGTTTTCCTGTCTCTTGGTATGGCCGTTCTGATTGGTATTCTGGGAAGAGCATATCTGTATCCGACTATTCTTGGTACAGAAGGTGCAACCAGCACAGAAAATGTATTTATCGTTATGATTTCAAAGGTATTTACGGAAAACTTTAACATGGCATTTATCGGCGGTCTGTTCCTTTGCGGTATTCTGGCAGCTATCATGTCAACCGCTGATTCACAGCTTCTGGTAACTGCATCTGCGGTTTCAAAAGACATCTATAAAGGTGTTGTAAAGAAAGATGCATCTGATGACAAAGTGCTTAAGATCAGCCGTATTACCGTTATCGCAGTTGCAGTTCTTGCATTCCTGATCGCATGGGATCCGAACAGCAGCATCATGGGACTGGTTTCCAATGCGTGGGCAGGACTTGGCTCTGCCTTTGGACCGATTGTACTCATGTCCCTGTTCTGGAAACGGACCAATCTGCCGGGTGCCCTTGCAGGTATCATATCCGGTGGTCTTACCGTTATTATCTGGGATTACATTCCGTTGGCGGGCGGACAGACACTGGGCGCTGCAACCGGTATTTATTCCCTGCTGATCGGTTTCATTGTAAGTATTGTTCTGATCGTAGTTGTGAGCCTTTGTACCAAAGCTCCTTCAGAAGAAATTCTGCAGGAATTTGAAGATGTAAAAAATGGTAAAGTAAACTGATTACATAATGACAGAAGGAGACAGTATTATGAAGATTGGATTTATTGGATGTGGAAATATGGCTTCAGCCATTATCGGCGGAATCCTGAAAAATCAGATTGCAGAAAAAGAAGATATTCTGGCTTCCGATGCGTATGCGCCAAGTCTGGAAAAAGCAAAGGCGAATCTGGGTATCGGTACCACAGCAGACAACAAAGTTACGGCAGCAGAATCCGATGTGCTGTTTCTGTCGGTAAAACCGCAGTACTATGAAACTGTGATTGCGGAGATCAAAGATATTATCACAGAAAAACAGATCGTGGTAACAATCGCTCCTGGAAAAACCCTTGCATGGCTGTCAGAGCAGTTTGGAAAAACGGTGAAAATTGTTCGCTGTATGCCAAATACGCCGGCAATGGTAGGAGAAGGCATGACAGCTGCTACACCAAATGAGCATGTGACTGCAGAAGAACTTGAAACGATCTGCAGCATTTTAAATGCATTTGGAAAAACGGAAGTAATCGGTGAACATCTGATGGATGCGGTTGTTTCTGTAAGCGGCAGTTCACCGGCTTATGTGTATATGATGATTGAAGCAATGGCGGATGCGGCAGTGGCAGATGGAATGCCGAGACCGCAGGCCTATCAGTTCGCCGCACAGGCTGTTATGGGCAGTGCAAAGATGGTTCTGGAAACAGGGAAACATCCTGGTGAACTGAAGGATATGGTATGTTCTCCGGCCGGTACGACCATTGAGGCAGTGCGTGTACTGGAAGAAAAGGGATTCCGCAGCAGTATTATGGAAGCCATGAAGGCATGTACTGCAAAAGCAAAAGGTATGTAAGCCTAATTTAAAATAAACAAAAAATCGGATGGACGGCTCATGAAAATAAGCAATCTATCCGATTTTAATTTCTGAATTGTTGAAACATTGACAAATATTCAGAAAAATGATAAATTAATATCAATAAGGGAGTAGTCAGCGCCCAGGCGTGACGAAGTCAACATACTGGATATTATATGAATCCTGGCTTTGTATTAAATGACGAGACTTATCTGTCGAAAAACGGATGAGGCTCGTCTTTTTTTGCGTTTTCCGAACATTCGGCAGTAATAGATTGCACAAGGAGAGAGAAAAATGAGTTTGTGGGAATTGTTTGTAATTGCGGTAGGGTTATCAATGGATGCTTTTGCAGTTTCTATCTGCAAAGGGTTATCGGTGGGAAAAGTAAAAATGAAACACCTGCTGATCACCGGCCTTTATTTTGGCGGATTTCAGGCTTTGATGCCGGCACTTGGGTATATGCTTGGAACCAAATTCCAGCATATGATTACCAGCGTGGATCATTGGATCGCATTTGTACTGCTTGGGATCATTGGTCTGAATATGATCAAGGAGTCACGGGAATGTGATGAATGCAGTGAAATGGATGCAGACTTTGGATTTAAAGCCATGGTTGTTCTGGCCATTGCCACCAGTATTGATGCACTGGCGGTTGGCGTCACATTTGCATTTCTGCAGGTTCAGATTATACCGGCTGTTATTTTTATCGGTGTAACAACCGTTATTCTTTCTGCAGTTGGTGTGAAGATTGGGAATGTGTTTGGAACAAAATACAAATCAAAGGCAGAATTATTCGGCGGCGTTGTATTGATTCTGATGGGAACAAAGATTTTGCTGGAGCATCTTGGCGTTTTACCATTTTAGTAAAACTCCAGAAGGCACTGTTCACAAAATGCAGGAATATGTTTATTTTAAAAACGACAGATTTAAGCTGGTCATCTTGTTTATGACGCTGTTATCAGCTATGACCGCTTATGTGTAAAACGTGGTATTGAAAAGTGAGGGAGTGATTGACTCGATGCTTTAATTGTATGGCATCTGGTCAATCACCCCCTTATTTTTAACGCTGCAATTATTGCAATGAGCATATCTTAAATCAATATTTTTGTTCGGTACTGATTTTTTTATTATGAAGATACAGATAAAAATGATATACAACCATACTTCCGATCATAGCGACCAGAAATCCGCCGAGCACATCGGTTGGATAGTGTACGCCCACATACAGGCGTGACAGAGCAACGAGTGTGGCCAGGATAACCGCCGGAACACCATATTTTTTCGGTATCATACGGACGAAGATCAGTGCCGCCGCAAAAGATGCAGTGGTGTGGCCGGACGGGAAAGAGCGGTCACTTTCACGGGGAATGATCAGTTCAAGTTCCGGAATCATTGTATAGGGCCGCGGACGGTCCACCAGCGGTTTCAGGGTAAGATTGGTGATGCAGAAACACAGCACAATGGAGCAGAGTGCGGCAATGCCGGCTGGCCGGGTTTTCTTAAAGAAAATCAGAAAGATGGAGACTGCGATCCAGAAGATTCCGCCATCCCCCAGTTTGGTAATGGTGGTCCAGAACCAGTCCATAAAGTCATGGCGGACGTATTCCTGTATCCAGAGCAGAATATTACTGTCAAGTTCTAATAATGCTTCCATAAAAAACCTCACTTAATTTGATGTTTTTAATTATAGCTTTGCGGAATGATCGTGTCAATTTTATTGTACTTGCGTTGTATTCATTTCCTTTTCATGTTAAAATAAAATAATGATGCTAGGGGGCAAAAGGTATTTTGATCCCGTGATACCTACGGATTGCTCTGCATTTTATGTTCCCGTAATTCGAAAAACATTTGAAATCCGCCCTATCCGGACTGCTTTCTCATGTTTTGCGGGTCTCAAAGTCACATTTTTTC
>JAXJSH010000083.1:0-15249 GCA_036310185.1 Lachnospiraceae bacterium
CCTCATTCACTTTATTTGGGTGAGGCACATTTAATTTGAAGAATTAATATCAAATAAAGTGACACCGATTCCTGATTCTATGCTGAAACAGCTCCATTTAATGTGAAAAACGGAACATCATTTAATGTGCTAAACAACAATATGCCAGCTTCCTCTCCAGTACTTATTCCACTCTGCTATTGGGAAGTGACATAACACAATCGTATAATCTCCATCTTTCACATAAGTCATCTTGTCTATGGAGACAAATTCTTTTACCAGTTCTTCATCTTTCAGTAACTGATGATCATGATTTCCCTGTATCAGATGCTTTCTCCCCTTCAATTGTTTCAAATACCAAGCTGCCGGTTTCTTTGACTTGTAAATAAAATCTCCGATGATATACACATCGTCTGTATCCTTCACGACTGCATTCCATTGTGTAATCAATATTTCGTCCATCTCATCCACAGAAGAAAAAGGACGATTATCAAATTTCAGTACATTTTCATGCCCGAAATGTGGATCTGCAATATAATAATTCACTGTTCTCACTTCCTTTTCATCGATTATTGAAATAGCATCTGTGTTTATCACACAGATGCTATACAATGAATCAAATTAAATTATTCCTCAGAGTCCCAGTCACCCCAACCGTCTTCTTCGGTATCCTCGTAGCTATATTCTTCAAGAAGTTCTTCGTCCATTTCTTCATCGGAGCACATAGAACTTCTATTAGGGCATCTTGAAGTATCTTCGAAGTCTTTGAAAAATTCCCAATCAGTCTCTGCATTTGTACTCTTTCCAGGAATGTCTAGAAAATTACTGAGAGCGTCTCTCGTAATTGCTGAAGAATATGGGCGACCCTTTCCATTATCTAAAACAATGTTATCCATCTCCTCTTCCTTCTGATAATCCCAGTCCGAGAAATTGTAAAATCCTTCTGCCAACATAAATGCAAGTGCTTCTCTTACAACCTCTGTGGATATGTTACCGATATATTCAATTTGATTTTTTGTACTGATCCATGCCCAGTTTAAATCTTCAACCTTACGGAAAAACAAAAGTCCATTTGGTTTTTCATCTAAACTTTTCGCGATTTCAAATCTGCGTTCTGTTCTTCCATTGAACGTAAATCTCGTTTCTACTGTTGGCACTACCCATGCCGCCTCAAACATTTTACCTGTTGCTCCTAATACTCTTACTGACATAATTAAAATCTCCTTTTCTGAACACTTTTTATTTAGTTTCCGAAAAGCTTTTCTTTCTTGCGCGCTGTAAATACATTATAAACCTGCGGACATTTTAAAAAAATGTGTTTACATTTCTTTTTTCTGTCCGGGAAAAAGTTTTTTATCCCTTTTCTTATTTCTTTTTCTTCTGTTCTTTAAAAAAATATCTCTGGGATAAAACTCTATATCCATTTTGATTTTTGATATCCTTCGGACTATTTTGAACTTCTTTCCACGTAAACTTACAACTCTTTCATTTATCCCCTATAAGTATAAGGTTTCTACTTGCACAAGTCATCCAACCAATAGTTTGAAAACATCATTCATTAAAAGAATATATGACTCTATCCTATCTTTATTTTTCCTTCTAATTTATGGAGCAACAGCTCCATAAAAACACTAAAAATGGCCAGCATTTCTGCCAGCCATCCCTACATCTTATTCATTTTTACATATGATACTAAATCAACCCAAAATGCTTAAATGCATCCATAATCGCCTGTTCTTTCTCTGGTGGACACTGTGGCTGCTTCGCATCTTCTGACTTCGCCATATTATAGTGTTTACCCACTTCCAGACTACTTTTTCTCTTTACCTGAGAAATATATAGGCTTGATACTTTTAACCCTGTTTTACAGAGTACATACTCTTTAATCTGCTCATATGTTGCGCCATTTTGAAACTCAGACATATCCATATTTTCTAAAGAAAATTCCACCTTAACTCTTTTTGAGTCAATATCTCCCTTGGAAAGCAAGACAACAGTCTCGACGGATGTATCATTGTCCAAACCTAATTCCAATTGTTCTTCTAATAACGGCAAGTTAAACTTAATAGATTTTAACCATTGTCCATTTGCTTGTTCTTCTTCGTAAACGTGGATTTCCTTAATCAACGCAACAAGCAATGCTCTCTTATCTTCATCATTCATTGTATCATAGACTTTGTCAAAATGAATCAAAAGTTTATAAATATTTTCACCTGTAAGTTTTTCACTTTCAATAGTTCTCTTTTTTGTTCTTGCCTCTTCCAACATATCCTCTGTGTCTGCAATGGAATCATACATTTTATCAAGCCTTTTCTGTAAGTCATTTAACTTTCTGTCATAGTGCTTATCACAAACATCCAAATTATCAATCTGCTTTTCCAAACTTCTCTTTGTTCCGATATATTTTGTATGCTGTTTTGTATAATTCTCAATTTCTGCATCAATCTCTTTGGTATCAACTTTCATGTTAATTTTACTCTGCATCACAGATGCGAATTTGGGATTGCTGACCATCTTGCTAATTACTTCCGCTACAGCTGCGTTTAATTTTTCCTCATGTAACTGCTTTCGATAAGTGCACTTATGACCTCTGTTTAATTGTCTGTGCTTACATCCATAGAAATAATAATCCTTATAATGTTTCCCATTTTTTCGTTTTATGGATTTATTCCCATACATCCCTGCTCCACAAACAGGGCAGCGTAAAAGCCCCGATAACAGGTGTATACGGCTGTTTCCCCTGTTTACATGTTCATACTTCTTTGCCTGTGCAATGCGTTTCTTTTGTGCTTCTTTCCATAATTCTTCGCTCACAATAGCTTCATGCTTTCCATCACTTAATAAATAATTATCCATTTTCACCACATGGTACTCGTTTCTTGTTCCCTTGATTTTCTGATTGCTTCTTCTACCAAATGCGATTTTACCGCAGTAAACAGGGTTATCCAGTATCATCCTTATCATGTGTGCAGAAAACAGGGTATTCGTTCCGTTCTGTCTTACTTTCTTCTTAATTCCCTGCTGTTCCAAGTATTTTGCTATCTTATTGCTTCCAAACTCCGTGTTTACATATAAATCGAATATCTTTCGTATTGCTTCGGCTTCATCCTCTGCAATTTTCAGTTCACCGTTTACCAGCTGGTAGCCGTACGGACTGAATCCCCCGTTCCAAGATCCTGAGCGCGCCTTCTGCTTACGCCCCTCCATTGTCTGTACAAGAATATTCTCACGTTCAATCTCGGACACCGCAGAAAGAACAGAAATCATAAGTTTCCCCGCATCCTTTGAACTGTCAATGCTTTCCTCAACACTAATAAGATTCACTCCAAAATCCTGCATAAACTGTAAAGATGATAAGGCGTCGGCTGCATTTCTGCCGAAACGTGACAGCTTAAATACAAGGACATATTCCACGTCATCTTTTCCCGTTCTTATATCTTCAAGCATTCGCTGAAACTCGCTTCTTCCAGCTATATTTTTCCCTGACTTTCCTGCATCCTGATATTTTTCTACAATTTCATAATCCATATAATCAGCATACCTCTGGATTCTATCGTCCTGAGCTTCCAAGGAATACCCTTCTGTCTGAATAGAAGTCGAAACTCGGGTATAACTATAAACTTTTACTTTTTCTGCCATAGCATTTACCTCTTTTCTTTTATTTACAGAAGCTGACAAATCATTTCCTATATATTACAAAACCTACAACTATAAGTTGCAGGTTTTGTCTTTCTCTGGCTCAGGCAGATTATTTACATCCACCTTATCCGCATATTTTTCAAGCAAACTAGCAAGTAACACAACAAATCGTTCCAATGCCATGTCCTTCTCTGTTTTCGTTTCCATGAATCGTCACCTCTTTATTTTCAATATTTGCTCCCGTAGGAGAGAGGGGCGAGGAGTTTCGCCCCCTTTCTTTAATCTTTTTCTTCATCTGTCAGATTGGTTACCTGAACAAAAGTCATGATTCTTTTCAGTCCTGAATACTTTGTCTTGACTTTTCTTGCATCCGGGTATTCTCTAAGTGGGTTTCCAATATTAAGAAGCGGATTGATGAAATTCTTCAAATCAAGTTCTACAATGAGCGGTTCTTTAACAGAACAATCGATACGTCCTTTTGACCTGCATGAACTTGTCCACTCCCATTGAGCAGCCACAGCAGCATTATCATTGAGATGCTGTTTTACGCTATCGTAAAAATCATTTCTTCCACATACCCTACCGGATGGACTGACCTTTTTATACCATGTTTTGTATCCTTCATAGAGGAAGTCATCACTAGGAAGTAAATCCCACTGCACTCGTGGCAAAATCTCGTTAAGATATTGCGCTACACTGTTTGTGGCGTTAATATACTGTGCCAGTGCCTGTTGTGAAATCGCATTTTCTGTAAATGAATCGGAATATGCCATGTCACACATTACAAGTTTTACCACGTATTCCAAAACGTCCTTCCTGTAAATCAGCCTATCCTTTATATATTTCTTTGGATTCCCTTTGAAAGACTTTTCAAACGGAATAATATGTAAACGTCTGTAGAAAGACCCGGATTTATCTTTTCCGTTCGGCATGTCATTTACACATTCAAGAACAAGTCCCTGATATCTGTAGTCATAGGAGGGTACATATTTTTCATTGATGGAAACAATATCCCCCGTAATCACAGCTTTAAGTTCTGCAAGTCCTTTTGTAAAATCGGAAACGCAGTTTTCATCTACGATGATGGCATTTGCCCCGGGGAGCCTTGACAACCCAAATGGTTTCGAAAACTCACTCAAAGGGATACTCGCTACTGTTTCTTCGCCCAGAATATTTCTAATGAGCTGACACAGTGTTCCTTTTGAATTGCAACCAGATGAACTGTAGAACAATACCATCTTATCCCTTGGTGCAAGTGGCAACATAGCTGCTTGAATGACTTCTTTAATCAGAAGGACAAAATCAGGTGTACCTAAATCAGCAAACCATGAATCGACGTCCCATGTTGTCCCATCTTCCGGAATCTGAATAAATGGATTTACCGCATTTGGATTCAGCTCAGTATGACACTTTGCTGTAAAAACAATGTCTTTACTGAATGGGAGAAGCTGTTTGTTCAACGAATCCCAGATTCCATTCTCAAATGCTGTATAATACGGAATTGTGCACATACGAATGATATCGAGCCTTCCTTTTACCATAGTAAAAATTTCCATTTTTTCCTTTCTAGTTGCAGTCGGCTTATATTGTTCGACAAGAAGTCCAAATGATTCATATGCGGAATTGGTCAATTCCCATACGCCTTTGTTGGCTCCCACCTCCTGATAGATTGCCATAGGAAGTTTCATCTTCTTATCGAGCGATAACTGAACAGGTCTGTTCATCCCGCTTCTATCTCCGGCAGCTACTAAAGCGATGTCATCACGATTTGCGATAAGCATGGCAATAGATAATGCTGGGAGTTCTGTCAAGATTTTCAATTGCTCGTTTTCATCTCTTAAGGCATTTTCACAGTTGAGTTCCAGGTTTAACTTATATAATAAATTGCACACATTGTTTCTTGTACTATATGAATCATAATTTCCAGATTGGATAAAATTTTCTGTTACTTCTTTATAAATTTGGCTAAGCGTAGGTGCATTCGCCGAAATAACTGAACTATACATATCTGAATTTTTTTCATTAAATTCTGTCATCGGTATTTCTTCCTTTCATAATATATGTTAAAATAAACTTGTATCTTTGGATAAAGTCACTTTCAGTTGTAAACGGCAATTTACAACCATCAGAAAGCGACTTTTTCATTGGAGAATCACGGATTCTGTACATCATTCAGCCCTCCTTTCTTTTTCTGTTCCGTCGTACAAAGCGGTATGATATCTGTCAGATACCTCAAGGTATTCATCCTGTGCATCCTTTACCAGACATTCCAACAATTCCAATTGGTTCTGCCCGATATCTGTTTTATCAGCCATAGATTTGATTAAGCACATCCGATAATAATTTTCCTGTTTTGCTTTGTACAATTCTTCAAGTAAACCATTCATTTTTTCGTCTCCTTTCCGGATGAGACCAATATACCATAAACAAAAAATCATTCAATTCTGAGCTTTCGACCAAAATGTCGACAAAGTATACTGTTTCAAGCACTTTTTTTTGCTTCCATTATTTTCTTTTCCAAACAGGTAAAAATTTTGACGATATATCGTCAATCCGTCGATATATCGTCAAAAATGAACATTTTTTTGTTGAAGAAAAGAGTAAAAAATTCTATAATTTATACATATTTTTTTTGAAATGAAGGTTTGTGAAATGAATGATACAGAACTTATTCAGCATATTGTGGATAATATTTCCCGTCTGAAAAAACAATATGGTAAAACATGGGACAAATTTGCAGAAGAAACGGGGATACCTCGTAGCACCATGCTAAGTTGGGAGAGGGGGAAACTTCCTGGCATCGACAAGCTGTATCGAATCTGTAATACATATAATGTTTCTTTAGATTGGCTTATTGGAAATTCAGAATACCAACGAATTGCAGATGCGCCTTTTTCCTACGGAGACTGGGTCAATACGATTGAAAATTGGTTGAGTACAGGTGTCATCAAGCAATTTTACATTCCAGAATTAGATAACGGATATTACGATAAGATGTCGTCTGAGCTTGAAAAACTTCCTAGTGCTTTTGATATGACGTTGCAAGCTTTAGAAAAACTCTACCCAAACATGTTCCCTTCTCTCAAAATGCGAAAAAACTCTATGACAAATTCAGATGCAGAAGAAACAACATACAAAGAACATCCACGTACCGGTTTTGCACATACACCGAATCCAGAAGATATTTACGACATTGAAAAAGATTTTGATGGAACATATCCAGATATCTTTCAGATTAAGGATACCTTTCTAAGATGTATCCTTGCTAAGCTATCCTATTACAAATCTCAAAACAGCCTCGAAGATTACAACACTAAAAAAGAAAATATACTGAAAGAATTTGGTAACGAGCAGGTGCTTCAGTTAGATGTTTACACTTTGATGGATACAAGTTATAAGGCTGTCTTTCGTAAATATAATGGGATAGCAGAACTTAATTTGACAGAAATTTGGAAATATCTGAAAAAATTGAAGAAAAAGAACCCAGAACATTGGGATTGTAATGAACTAACGGAACAGTATGAAAAGATGCAAAAAATCAATAGTCTGCTTGCTTCTATCCGAGATGAAGCAGAATAAATCAAAAATGAAGCAAGAGTTCGGTTTCTTCTGTATGCAAAACCAAATGGTTTCTTATACAGAAGAGGGATTTCCAAATTGACCTGAAAATCCCGTTTTTACACTGAAAAAAACACTAAAATCTGTACACGAAAGAAAAAGACCTTTTCTTATACAGGTCAAAAAAATACAGATGACAAAAAGAACATTGTCATCTGTATTTTTTAATTATCGGACGGCTGTGCTTCCATAATCGTTATATATTTTCTCACACTGCTCCTGCTGAGGTCCGTAAGCCTTGCAAGTTCAGACTGGTTAATTGCCTTTTTCTGATACAGTGGATAGCACTTCTTAAATCTGGCAGGTATCGTCTCCATGGTCGTTCTTGGTCTTCCGACCTTGCTTCCTTTGGTCTTTGCATTCTTCATTCCTGATTTGACACGCTCTGAAATCATGTTTCGTTCCAGTTCCGCGAATACGCCCATCATCTTGAGCATCCCTTCTGTCATCGGGTCCAGAGAATCGCCGGAACAATCCGCTTCGAATGTACCGAGAATCAGTTTAATCTTTTTTTCCTTTGCGGTGTCGATAATCCAGATCAGGTCTTTGGTGCTTCTCGTGATTCGGGATAATTCCGTTGAAACAATCACATCACCGTCCTTTACGGTTCTAAGCAGCCTGTTCAGCTCCGTCCTGTCCTTTTTGGTGCCGGATTCGTACTCACAGAACACGTTTTCCGACTCCACACCCTTTGCCATCAGTTCCCTTTTCTGTCTGTCGATATCCTGCCTTGTTTCATCCGTAGAGCAGCGGGCATAACCATACATCATGCGCAGTCCTCCATCCATTCAAGGCTAGGTGTAAAGAGCATATCCTTACTCATTTGTTCCAGAAATGCTGTATGGATATTTTCACTTTCATCATAGCACCAACTATAAAATGAATCCTCAAAACTCCAGATATAATCTGCAATCACTTCCGCATTTTTTACAACAACATCGGCATGTCCCCTGTAAATCATGGAAAAATCCAATGCAAGCTCCAGGAAATGCTTTTCCATATCATTGATTTTCGCATAGTGTTTTTTCAATTCTTCCATATATGCTTTTGATTTTGCAGACTCTTTTTCACGACAGGCATTGTAAAATTCCACCATATCTGAGGTAAAGATGATTTCGGGTTCTGCTTCCCAACGACTTCTAATCTTCAACTTTTCAGCACTCTTAAAAACAAACTCCATCTTATGATGTTCCATCTCGCCATTATCGTGACGGTAAAAACAGTAGTAATATTTATCCCAGAGTCCAAGATATGTAACGACAGCAGCCCGTTTCTTCCTATCCATTTCAACAGGTTTCCCGTCTTCGTCATAAATGACATCCGTTTTATACATAATGTTTCCTCCCTTCTATCAGATTATATTTTCATACTTTTTGTGTGTTTTGCACACTTTTGTATGTTTAATTCTGTATATATTATACCATTTTTTGTGCAATATTGCAAATTTTCCGCCCTTTGAAGTCTTTCAAAATCTGTCCATATATGGAAAGATTTTTTTGTTCACAAAAATTTAATATTTATTTTTTTCATACAAAAAAAGATACGGCACCCGATTTTCGGATGCCGTGTGCGGTATGCTAGGCCGCAATCTGTATCTCACCTGTTTTGCAGTCATAGCGGTATACACTGTAGGAAAGACGCTCACTCACTGCTACGATGGTATCGTTCGCATCCTGCACCATCCCTTTGAGCGAATCTGCGGATACCTGTTCTGAATCAGGAAAAAGCAGGCATTCATGAACCGAAGACGGCAGGATGAAAAAATCTCTCTGGAATGTTTCTGCTGCTTGTTTCATCAGGTCTTTGTTGAGCATCTGTACCGCTCCGTACACCCCGGTTTTGTTGGAAACGATGTACAGCGGGGTATCATCCTCCCATAATCCGGTTTCCATGTCCATTGTCTCTCCAAGGACATCCAGAAGGCTTCGGAACCCGTTCCCATCCTTCTTCATATTTTCCATTGCCTGCTGATACAGTTCCTCTTCTGTGACATCCCAGTAAGCAAGATGGTTTCGGTTGATACGAACGCTTCCGATATCGTCTTTCTTATATGGGATATCCACGCTGTAGATAATGGACAGGTCCAGAAACTCCCTGTGGGGCATTTCTATTAACAGCTGCTCATTCATCTTTGTATTGACCAGTCTTGCATGTAAATAAGGGCGTGCCTGCTCAAAATCAGCAATCATTCCAATATTCATGTTCTGTTTGATACTGCGCTGTTCATAAATATCCATGATATCTTCCAGTACGTCGTTCATTGTCAGTTCCCCCTGTTCATATTCTGAAAAATAGGTGTCCAGATAGATACAGGGTGCTATATTGCTGTCCTCCGAATGAAGGGAGAGTGCATGAAGGAGCAAGCCATTGTTCTTTTTTACTGTATCTGCCCTCAGGGCAACACTATCCCCCAGACGCTTTTTCAGTCCATCGGTTACCATTTCCAAAAATTTTTCATAAGTCATATAGAGCCTCCTACTATTTTATTTCACTTTTTATCCCGTCTCATCTTTTGACCAGACCTCTTCCTGAAAGCTGAAATATCGGTACTGTTCCCCGATGATGATATGATCTAAAAAACGGATGCCCATGATATCCGACACCCGTTTCAACCGTTCTGTCATGTAAAAATCTTCTTTGGATGCTGTCGCATCCCCGCTCACATGATTGTGGACTATCAGGAAGGAGGCTGCATTGCATAACAACAGCCTTACCATCATCCCCCGCACATCCACCATAGAACAGTCCACACAGCCTTTGTTCAGGTGGAAGAAGCCAAGCACACGTCCCTGACTGCCAAGAGCAATCAGATACACGTTCTCTTCGATGTTCTTATCTAAAAAGAACACATCCGCCATGATGCGGACAGCATCGCCGGGCGATGTAATCCCCTGAAGCTCCGGGTAGAGCGTCGTCCCTTCTTTTACAAGTTGGGGTATCTTTTCCTCCTGCATCAACACGTTGTATCTGTTAATCCGCATTGTATTCTCCTTTCATGCTGCAGCGCCCCTTATTCATACACCGCATCCTGTTCTGCCAGTTCCCTCAGACCGATTATCTTATGGGCGTATTTCCTTATGACCGTCCATGCGAGTTTCTTTATTTCTTCCAGTTTCTGTCGTTTACAGCCTTCCAGACGGTGCAGGAGCCTGCGTTCCAGATACTCCAGAGGGTGTTTGACCAGCTTTTTGGGTTCCAGAGACATCCCCTGAATCGTTTCCATCAAAGAGAGCATATCAGGGTATTGCCCCGTCTGTTCCGCTGACAGAAGGACTTTTACGACTGCCACCGCAGTCAGGCATTTCGCCATCTTAATCGTCATGTAGTCGTATCGGTCAGTAAACCCTTCGTGTCCTGATGCACCGAAGCCTTTGGTCTCAAACGGCTCAAAGAGTTCTTCTGCATATATGCGAATGGCATCCTCGTTCCCTTTTATGCTGTCCAGTTCCACGCTCTTTATCTGCTTTGACTCGGCATCTGTCAGCACGAATGCCTCATCCGGCTCTGGTTCCGGCAGGGCAGACCTTTCCCCAACCGTAGAACGCACAACGAACCCACTGTCATAATCCAAGGTGAACCTTGTATCTTTCTCTGTATCGTGGACATGGTACAGGGTATCTTTCAGAAGCTGTGCCACGTTCTGCTGTATGGCTCTTGCACCAAGGGAGGAATCCTTTACAAGAACTGCCAGCTCATGGGCTGCCTCATCCGTGATGGCGACGTTCACGCCACATTCCCTGCTCAGCAGAAGGTCCAACTGCCTGATAGGACTGCTTCCTGACTGCAGTAAAATCTTCTGGTATGTATCTTCATTCAGCTCATTCAGAGTACATATCAAAGGGAAACGACCTAAGAACTGCTCACTCATCCCATAAGCGATAAGGTCCTCCGGCGTGACATTTTTCAGGACATCTTCCTGTGTTTTTGTTTCCTCCTGCATGGAGAACCCGATGCTTTTCGGTGCGGTCCTTTTTAAAATCACTTCTTTCAGACCGTCAAAGGCTCCGGCAGCAATGAAGAGCAGATTGTCTGTCCTCATATGCACACGGGAACTGCCTTCCCCACAGGATGCTTCCGTGCCCTCGATAAATTTCAGAAGGTTCGATATGGGAGAAAAGGACTTATCACCCATTGCTCCGACCACTTTGTCAATCTCATCCAGAACCACGATGGAGTATTCATCCGGCTCCGTTGCCGTGACATCATACACGAATGTGGTTTCCGTAATGTCTCTGGTGATCTCGCTGACCTGTTTGCCTTTCCAGCCCGAACCTCGCAGTTCGGATGCATCCTCTATCACCACGGGAATCTCGAGCAATCGGGCCGCTTCCATGATAGAGGATGTCTTGCCCGTGCCTGAGTTCCCGATAATCAGCATGTTGTATTTTGGTCCTCTGAGGTGTTCCCCTGTCCTTAGATAGTGCTGTCTTCTCTGGTCGTGGAGCCAGATGCACGTTGACAGGTCCTTCAGATAACCGTCCTGACCGATGATGCTCTTTTTCAGTTCCTGCTCCAGTTGTGCAGGACCCCATTTCTGACTATCCATTGCGTTCACCATCCTTCCTGCACACATCAGCTGTAAGGGAGTGCCTCTTTGCTGTTTTCTGCGGATGCCCTGCCTCTGGTTTCTGCAAATTCCTGCTTCTCCACGATGACTTCGGTGGTGTACACGTTCCTGTCCGTTTTATCTTTATAACTGCCTGTTACGAGACGACCGCTGACTGCCACTTTCAAACCTTTATAAAAATAGTTCTCGGCAAACTCGGCATATTTTCCAAACGCTGTACAGCGGATGTAAGCGACGGAGTTCTTTCGGGAATAATCATTAACAGCAAGCACATAATGGCTCACAGCAGTGTCCTCTTCGGAAGCCGGATATCGGGTCTGCGGATTGCGCACCAGTCTTCCAATCAAATGTACGGTATTCATAATTTTCTATTCCTTTCGTTTTTTCTCTTTTACTCCCGGCTCGTCTTCCTATGTTTCTTTCATTTCCAGACAGATAAGGGAGTGGAGTCCACGACCATGCGCAGCTGCATAAGAGGGGGCGTCGGCTATGCCGACCGCTGTAAGCGTCACCCCCTCTTATGCTCTTTTTCTTCCCGCACGGATACCGAGCCATTTACATGGCGAGGTCCCGTTCCGTTGCCATATATGGCAACATTTTAGCGGACCGCTTGGGGAGAAAAATGGGTGGTATGGTCTGAACATTTTGTCCAATCCGATACCACCCTATAAAAAAGCCTGCATTTATGGATGGATTTCCCGTGTCGATTTGAACACGTTCCCCATCCATGGTGACGCCGTTTGTACATGCAGGGCATTCCTGTGAAGTCTTGAAAAAACACGGTTACAGTTATTTTTTCCGTAACACGGTTGTAACCAGGTTGTAACAGCGAAATATAACCATATATCAGGATATTTTCACATCCTGTTACAAAGTTACAATTTATATATGAAATAAAAAAAATTTATCTGTAAATAATAAAAAAAATATAAGACCTCCTAAAATAAAGTTGTAACTTGTAACATGTAACACATTCCCTTTGCCTGTAAATCCATTCTCCTTTTCCGCCCAGGGAAGGGCGGGGGAGCCTGCGGCAGCAACAGCGGGCATGACGGAACCGGTATTCTTCCATTGCAGTCCTGCCATCCACTTCATTCCGTAAATCAAAAGTGCGCGTAGCAGAACATCCTTTTGTTCTGCTTGACTACCCACCATCACAGGCGGGATGCAATGTCAATGGGACGTTTACGTCGCTTTTGCCATTGCCATTGACATTACAGACAGCCAGTGATAACACCTGTCTCTTGGAACCCTCATCATTGATTTTTATAAAAAAACATCCTGTATTGCTACAAGATGTATTTCATCGTAAAATAATAATCATCTCTCTGGAAGATAATACACATTTATTTCTATTTCTGATTCCCTATGTTCCAGTTCAACCCAATAATCCCTTACAGTATATGCCACATTCGTTTTCTGAAGAGGGTACACTTCAAGGGTCGCAAAATCGACCAGACAAAAAGGTAAATATTCTTCTTTTCCCTTTTCAAAATGCCCTTCCAACGTACCAGTTACCTTATCCAGACATTCCTGACAGAGGTTGTTCTGGATTTCTTTTTTGTCAAACATTCCATTTGTTGATGAAATTATTGCACTTGCCATCCCTCTTGATGGGGTTGCGTTCAAATGATAATCTATTCCAGATGTGTTTCCAAACAAGCTGAATGTTCCCGACGAATTTTCAATCGGATTTCCAGTTTCATCGTATTCTTTTAGTCTGAGGTCCAGTACATACCATTCATTTAAGGCAATCACACCTACTGTATCAAATTTCCTGTAATATCCCATCAGGCTTCTATTTGCGTTCCCGCAAAGATAACATTCCTCTTTATTCTCCAATCGAGATTTTATATTGCCATATTCCATATGGATAGTTTCAGCGGTTTCTTTTTCTGGTTCTGCATTATTCACATCATCCTGTAAATGAATAATTTTCAAATACATTGATACCCATAAAATAATTGCGATTACTACTGTTATCCAGAATGCTGCTTTCGGAATTTTATAATATCCTGTTTTATTTTTCTCTTCCATAATATCCCCCATATAAATGCGTATATCGTCACCATCTTATAACATACTAATTCTTACATAATGGTTTTTCTACAAAATTTTATGTACTTAAAATAAGTCCATTTCGAACATTATAACACTCTTTGTACTTAAAATGTACTCATATATGAACTTGTTTTGTACTTAATTTAAGTGGAAAGGATGCGCCATGGAAAAGGATAAACATTTAGGATTACGCATAGATTCCGACACACATAAAAAATTGAAAAATCTCGCTGAATTTGATGGTCGTTCCATTAATGGAGAAGTTCTTTATATCATAAGACAAGCGATTGCTGAACATGAAAAGAAGCATGGAACTTTAGATGACAATTAAACTGAATATGCCTGATCCCTTCCCGTAAACAATCTGTCTACGGGACTTTTTTCTTCCATAATATCTTTCACACATTTCGCTGACAGACGGGAATTCGTTTCCCAAGTGGTCTGTGCATGGTTTACTTGCCATGTTCCTTCATCCTTTCTGTTTTGGTGTAAATCAAATCGTTGTATTATTTGCACCCGTCAGGGATAGGTGTATGTGATGTAAATATAAAAAAAACTATCCAACCCACGTAACGTAAGTTGGATAGTTCTATTATTTCAGTCTATGATACGTGTCGTCATAGTTGGACTTGTACACGCCCAAGATGTCACCCTGAAACATGATGTATTTGTAGTCCGAAGCGTCCTCGTCGCAAGGGTCGCCGAAGAAGTTCACCACGACCACTTCGTGTTCTGCCTGTTTCGATAATTCGATGGCGATGACATCAAACGCTTGCATCAGAGCTTCGTCATCGTAAGCGTTTGGTACTTCGACCACACGCTGAAATTCTCTTGTATTGCCATGCATGGTTTTTACATTTCCGTCCACTGTTAATTTTGTCATAATGCTACCTCTTTTCTGCTATCTTTTTTACGTATGCACCCGTCGATGTTCTTAAAAAAAGCAACATCCCGTAGCGAACCACGGGATGCAGGAACGTTAAATATGAAAATGCTTTAAGAGATGATTTTCGTATATATTTAACACCATTTCTCCCGAAGCACGCTCTGTTTTTGTTTTTCGGTTCCCGATGAGCGTGCGTCATAATACGTCTTATAATTTCTTGTAAAAAAATAGACATCTCGCAGCGTACGCCACTACGTTGCTGGTGTCTATTTTTCTTATGAATGGATTAAATACCTTTAACCAGTTTTGCACTCGTCATATTTATATATTTTATAATTTATCACAAAAAAATAACTCTCGCCTGATTTCTCAAGTGTAAATCGTAACTTTCTACGCTTCTTTTTTCTTCATTTTTACGCAAATTAAAAGAAGGCACAGTATAAATTATTCTGATGTATTATCCGTCAGATTGTTTTATCCTGTACCTTCTGTTATTATA
>JAXJSH010000084.1:0-7830 GCA_036310185.1 Lachnospiraceae bacterium
GTCTGAAGGTTGAAAATTATATTGATCTGGATACGCACGGCATGTTCATCTGTTCTGTCACCGAAGCCCGCGTGATTTCCGATAAAGAAACAATGACCTACACCTATTACCAGAACAATGTAAAACCGAAACCTGAGACTGCCGGCAAAAAAGGTTTTGTCTGCAAGGTATGCGGTTGGGTATATGAGGGTGAAACCCTGCCGGATGATATTGTTTGTCCTCTGTGCAAACATGGCGCGGCGGATTTTGAGCCTATTGCTTAAATATAAGCATTAAAAAATATCGGTATCCTGCACCTTCTCTTTTATGTGGTTTGATCCAAATAAAGATTTATTTGAAGGGCACCCATTTTCGAGAATCCATCATTTTTTCATGAATAAGGGGCTGTCGGAATAGACAGCCCCTTATTTTATGTTCTTTTAATCCGTTCCTTCAGCACAACCAGTTCTCCTAATTCACTGGCAGATGGAAAAACAAAATTTATTACTTGCTTATTTGTATTTGAAAAAAATAACAGAGATTTAGAATAATTTATTCATTTTTCAATAATAGACAACTCTATTTTCACATGCGCCCTACTGATTTATTGGTAACATAACCCAAATTTCCGCATCTGACTTATGATCATTTGTAATCATTCAAAGGGTATTTACCTGTTAAAAATCTTCTAAACTTTTTGCCTATATTCATTTAGTAACTGTTTTATTTCTCCTGGCAAAAAATCTTTCTTCACTTCCTTTATTTTCTGTAACACAAAGCGTTTTTCGTCATTCGTCCAACGAAAGAACTCGTTCATATACGGCAAATATATGGCATCTAATGCATCCAATTGTAATAATTCATAGTGTTTTAACACGTCTGCATCAGAACTACTTTCAATTGAAGAAACATCTAAGTTTCCATCTTCTAATAAATAATCTTTTTTTAATTTTTTATAATGAGAATTTTTCCACAAACCTTTCCATACTTCATCCCAATATATCTCAAAAATTTTGTTCCATCTTTATCTTTTCTCATAAAAGAATATGGAAGAACAATCTCTTGATTACATACATATTCATCATCTAAACGAAAAAAGAAAGTATTTGGATAATTTATATCTGTTTTCTTTCCGGAAGCCATAAAACCAATTCCAAAATATCCATAATTATTATCCTTGTCTTTATAGCTTTTCCAGAACATATATTCTATTTTTTCCAATTTTGTAGAAAAGTTTTTAACCTTTGCCGGATCAAATTTAACAATCTGCCGTGCCTGAATGATATCAAGTATCATTTTGCTGCTAAAATACTTTATTCGGCCTTCATATATTTCTGCAAAATGAATACTTTCTTCAAATTTATTTATATCTATTGCATCTTCGCCTTCACCACACATTTTGTTGTATAAATCAGTTGCACTTAAACGCTTTTCACTATATTCAAAAAGAATTGGATTATCCACCAAATACTGCAAGCCTAATAAATGCGGCAAATCCTGCGGATTAAAGGTAAACTTAATAATATCACCATTGCTTAAAGGAATTTGAATATTCATTTTTATTAACTTTTCATAATCGGTAATAATATTTTTTATTATATTCAAGGTTTTTCCTCCGTAAAATAATAAATGTCTCCTAGGAAACCTAGAAGACACTTATAAGCATTTTCGCTTTTTCCTCCGAAGAGTAAGATACTGTTGGCTCAACGCTTAAACCAACGTGAAGACCTCCATTTGCATTTGGTATCACTCACACAAACTTCCTCAGCCATACAGTTCTCCGCCCGTAAGCAAAAAGAACCATCCTTAATATATGCACGTGACATATAAAATATTAACTTTATTACCAGGCAAGTGTATCACGAATATTTTCAATAGTCAACATATAAAAACTCCGCATTTTTTACTGTTCTTCTATTTATATATTACACTATTTTACTCAAATACACAATACATGCTTTTCTCTTTTCCACTATTAACAAAGCGCTAGACACTATTAAAAGTAATCTATTACTACACCGCAAACTCCACCATTAACACCATACTTCCTTCTCAAAAAACTTTTTATTTTATCTCAAAGTGATGCGGCTGCTCATACTGCCTCTTCCAGTAAAAATCCAATGCCACATTCTCTGCATCGTACACAATACTCCATTGTGTAATATTCTGATACGATACTTTTTCCATACAACTTTTCAGTTCATCTGTCCTCATAATACCTTTCACACGCTCTCGCATAGATACCAGATTATCAAACCGAGTATGCGATTTCTCATTCCCCACCCCGTATTTTTCACCAGCGGATAAATAATGATTTGTAACGATCGGAGTCTCTGTTACAATCATTTCGTTATCTATATACTCAACTACAACAGATTTTCCGTTTGCATCGGAAATCGCCAAATGATGTGATGTTCCGATGGATGAATTCATATCATATTGCTCCAGCAGCCCAATGGCTTCATCCACATCTGCCGCTTTGTCCAATAAAAGTCGTATTGCAGATACAATAGTCAGATCCGGCTTTTCTGTATCCTGATGGGTCACTTCCTGATCTCCGGAAATCAAATCCGCCACACACAGCCCCTCCTCGTTCATACCATCCAGCGGAACATAGATTGCCGCCAACGCCATATACTGATTCTGCATGCCTTCCGGTTTCCAGCCTTCACCAAATCCTAAAAAATCAAGACAACAGGTAGAAAATGATTCATAACCATCATCCGGTTTTGTATGCACGATCATTGCCGCGCAGTCTTTCATATCATAATCATAATTGCGTCCCAGAAGCTGTCCTCCATCCGGATCTGACACAGCCAGTGTGCTGCAGCCAAAGTCTTTTTCCACTTCCTCCGTTTGCGGTTTCCAGAAACCGTTGGACAAAAATGTGGTAATATATTCAGCCATTTTGGCATCCGTGGAAGCTCCGCCCTGGGCTAAAAATGTATCGAATCCATAATCACCGTTGAATTCCATATAATACAAACCATCTTCCAGTTCTTGAACACTTTTTGCAGCCGTTATCTTTGTTCCGAACATGGACCATGCTCCGAACAGCAAAACTGCTGCCAGAATAAGCAGCACGATCAGTATGATCACAACTATCTTCATCGCTTTTCCTTTCACCCTTCTTTTCTCCAATCTTTTTGTGTCGAATATCTTATTCTTTTTATAAAAATTATTCCGTTCTGTCATATTTTGCATAACTGAAAAATATTCTTTTCCCGATAATTACCAGTTTTACGGTTTAATCTGCTCATCCCCCTCTTCACAGTTAAACCTTAAAAGTGCTTCGTTAATCGCATCTGCCGTATCCTTGTTTGTAAAATACGCATGGACATAAACAAGCAAATATACCAGCAAAATGATCACAAAAAGTATCAATGCCCCCACAATGTCCCGATACCATCCAAGGAAAAAGCCTTCCACCATAACAATCAGTTCAACTGCTGCAAAATGCAGAAACATGCGGATGTGACACTGTCTCTTTGTTGGTTCCTCTTTAAACCAGAGTAAAAACGAGGGCAGTGCGCTGACCAACCCGGTAAATACCACCAGCAGCGGATAATTTGCTGAATAGGTAACCGTTTCCTGCCGCACCTGGGATAAAATCAGATTTGCCGCACCGGAAACAAACAAAATTCCTACCGTTATGACACAAAACTGTGTTATTACATATTTCACCATATCTTTTATACGCATTTTTCTTCCCACCTCACATTCCCAGACGTTTTTTCAGATTTGGAACATACTGCCTTGATATAATTACATTTTCATTATTGGTCAGTCTGGCTTCAAATCTTCCGTTTACAGAAGGTGAAACCGACCGGATTTTTGCGATGTTCAGTATCATCGACTTGGAACAGCGGAAAAGTTTGGTACCGGACAGCAGTTCTTCCAACTCATATAATTTCTGTTTTGATTCATACACTGCATCGATCAGATAAATGAACGTCTTATTATCCACCGATTCTATATAAAAAATATCCTTTATTGGAATGCGAAAAGTTTTATTATCCCTGCTGCCCAGCAGAACATTTTCACTTTTTCTGAGCATATTTACTATGCTGACGACTTCGTCATCTATTTCATGACAATTTACAATGATTTCTTCCTCACGGGATTTATCAATCTGTTTTATGGTTATCTTAAACATCATCCGACCTCCCTCGCTGATGAATTCATTATAACAAAAAGACGGCATCTATCAAATGCCGCCCTGGTAAAATGCATTTTGACAACGGTAAGTTGCATGAAAATGCATGAACTCTATTCATATTTTATATTGCCTGAAGTAACTGCTCAATCTCTTTATCCGGCCGGTAACCTCAGAATTCTGCTATTTTTCCTTCTGATACTTTGAAGTTTTCCAAAGTTTCAAACGTGATACGCTTACCATCAATAAACTTATCCGCAATAATTTTACCTGCCGACCTCATATTTGCAGTATCTTTATGTGGCAGAATCCTATTTACGGTAATTCTGTATCCAGTTTACTGCAAAATCAACGATATCTCTTTGCTTCATAAAGATAATCGTTCCATTGCCGAGGGCTGCTTTACGAACCGGGCACTCCGCTTCAAACGCTGCTCCAATGTCATTAAAATCTTCACCGTCTACAAATAAAGTCTCGTATGCTTTCCAGACCCTTTTTCCGTTTTCCATTATGGCACTGTGCTCTGTACAGTTATGTTTGCCCGGATATTCCGCACGCACATCTGCCAGGTGAATAGAGGTATTTTTATCGTATCCCACACCAATTAAAAGCACGTATCCATCCAGATCATAAAGTTTTCCGATCGGTGAATTTTCTCCGAAAATATTGGAGAGATCATGATCGCTGGTCAGATATTCTGCATGTTTTCCCCAGGCGGCTACGGAACGTGCCGGATGGTCACTGCGCATTGCTCCCGGCCATTTCCGGAACATCTCAGCTACCGCTCCCATGGTATTGGTTGGGGTAATGTCTTTATCGTAAGCGGGCCAGTTATCCCGAATGGTCTGCCACCATTCTTCCGGCTCCTCCCAGTGCACACCGCAAGTGGGGTCCAGATTTTTCCAGGATTGTGTCGGCATCATAATGGTTCCGGTTTCCCCCACACATTCCAGCAGTGCCTCTATCACGATCTGGGCTCCTCCGCAGACAAATCCAAGCTCGCTGAGTGAAGTGTGTACCATGATTGACTGCCCTTCTTTTATTCCTACCTCTTTTAATGCTGATACAATATCTTCTTTTAATACTATTTTTCTATCCATGAGAAACTCCTTTCGCAATCAAATTACCTCTTGAAATATTCTTTTTAAAGTTGAAAATCGTAAGAGTCATTGAATCATCTCGGTAAACTATGAAGTATTCTTTTTGCAGTTTATAAATTTGGTTAGGATGTCAAAAGATGATTACGGATTGTTTTGCTGTAAACAGCTCCCACAATCCTAATCAAATTTTTTTGTGATGATTCAAACGGTGTCATTTACAGATATTCCGCTCTGAATATTTACTTATATTGTACTCACATGAGGTTCTATTTTCAAAGGTTAAACGCGTAACTACAAACAAAAATAAAAGGCTGCATTTGTATACAAATCACAAACACAACCTGATATTTCATTTGTTTTATTCCGGCACCACATTAATCATGAACACAAAAATTCCTGAATTTCCTTCAGCTGACGCAATGCCGTCTCTCTTCCCATTTCATAAACACGTCTCATTTTTTCCGGGTCATGTTCTATACGTCCAATGTCCAGCGCACAGTCCGGCTGGATAACAAAAACAGATCCGGCTTCTTTTCTCTCATTTATGTAATGGCGTGTTTCATTATAGTCTTCATGGCGTTTTTCCATGGTTTCCAGAACTTTAGGATATTTTTTCAATGCTCTTTTTAAAAGAGGCATCAGACTGTTTTTCTTCTTCTGGTAATCTGCGGGCCGTGTCAGAACAACCACATTTTTTTCATATCCTGCCTGTTCAAAATAGCGAAGGGGTATGGAATCCGAAATTCCGCCGTCGAGCAGTCGATATCCGCCCACTTCCACTATATGGGAGACCATCGGCATAGACGCTGACGCGCGAATCCATTTCAGGCAGTCTCCGCCCGCTTTGTCACAGGCATGATACACCGGTTTTCCCGTTTCCACATCGGTACAGACAACCACAAATTCCATGGGATTATTGTCAAATGTCTCGGAGTCAAAGATATCCAGCTTTTCCGGTATTTCATGATAGCAGAACTCTGCTCCGTACAAATCTCCGGTCCGGATCAGCGAACGCATACTGCAGTAACGCCAGTCTTTGCAGTATTTCATATTATAACGAATGGTTCGTCCAATCTGACGGGATTTATAATTGCATCCAAAGGCTGCGCCTGCAGACACACCTATCAATCCGTCAAAATCTATCTCATGTTCCATCAAAACGTCAATGACACCGGCGGTAAAAAGTCCCCGCATGGCTCCGCCTTCCAAAACCAAACCTTTTTTCATTTTAATCTCCATTCCGCCGCCCTTCAGTTGGCGGCACAAATAGTAATGAAAGTTTTCCAAACTTCTAACCTGTGCGATATAATTGTTTTAAGAAGCTACACTACAAAGCACGGTAGGAGGAGTTGTAAAAACTTTCTTCGTTTTAGACAGCATTTTAATCAGTGTAAGTTCTGCCTTTTCAAGCACAAATAAGTGGCTCCATGAGACCGTACACTAAGAATTGTTTAAACGCCTTAGTTTAATTGTGTGGCAGTTCAGTCAATGGCTTCTTATCTTTTTTACGAAAGGAGCAATTGTTTATGAAAGTTGTTTTTCAAACCTGTTGTGGTGTCGATGTTCACAAATCTTTTCTCGTTGCCACAATCATTAAAACCACAGGTGGTATTGAACCTTCTTATCAGAAGAAACGCTTTTCCACCTTCAATAATTCTATTCTTGAATTCAAGCAATGGCTATTAGAGAATAATTGCTATGATGTCTGTATGGAATCCACAGGCAAATACTGGGTTCCAGTATTTAATCTCTTAGAAGATAAAATCAATGTTACTATCGCTAATCCAAAATGGGTAAAAGCTGTCAAAGGTAACAAGGATGATACCAAGGATTCTAAATGGATTGGAGATTTGTTCCGTCTTGGTTTGGTAAAAGGCAGTTATGTTCCTTGCAAAACTATCCGTATTCTTAGAGAGTATACAAGATACCGTTACAAGCTTGTTTCATGCCGTTCCAGTGAAAAGAATAGATATCAGAATGCACTTACTGTTTGTAATGTTGCTTTAGATTCTGTAGTTTCCGATATCTTTGGGAAGTCATCCACATCCATTATTGACTATCTGCTCGAACAATCAGGTTCGTCTATCAACCACGAAGAAATCGCTTCTAAACTTCTTAAGAGCCTCAAATCGAAAGAAGATGCAGTGATTGAATCCATTGAGGGATATCAGATGACTGATGCCCAAAAATATCGTATGCGCCTCATCCGCGCACATATGGATTATATCACAGCTGAAATCAAAGATATAGACTCTGAAATAGAAAAAATGATTTCTTCTAATGCTGATTATGAAAATGCCGTCGAGTTACTCTGTACCATTCCGGGTGTTAAACGTGATAGTGCAATCACTATCATCTCCGAAATTGGTATTGATATGTCTCAATTCTGTAATTCAAAACGTTTGTGTTGCTGGGAAGGTCTTACACCTGGTTGCAACGAAACTGGTGGTAAGAAAAAATCTCTTAGGATTATGCGTGCTGGTGTCTACATCAAACCTGCATTGGTACAGTGTGCCCATGCAGCCGTTAAATCCAATAAATCTCCTTACTACAAAAAGAAATATGAATCTCTTGTAAAACGTCGTGGCAAGAAAA
>JAXJSH010000085.1:0-2475 GCA_036310185.1 Lachnospiraceae bacterium
GAGGCACATTTAATTTGAAGAATTAATATCAAATAAAGTGACACCGATTCCTGATTCTATGCTGAAACAGCTCCATTTAATGTGAAAAACGGAACATCATTTAATGTGCTAAACAACACATCATACTCAAGGTGGTAATTATCTGGAACTTTAAGAAAGTATTTATAATCACAAAGTGTATAACTTTCGCCTGGAAGCTGGTTCATACGCGGTTTGTCGTACTTTTCAAATCCATTCATGCGGGATTTCCGAATGTCAGATTTTTTCTGGAAAGGACGCTGGTTGATGTCCGCTACGATCTTTTTGACCGCAGCATTCAGAGCTTCCAGAGAGGTATAAGTATCTTTCTTTAACTCTTCTACCAGATGCGTCTCCAAGAAACGCACATGATTTTCAACTGTTGGTTTGCCTTTCGGTTTCCTTGGTGGTGGCGGCAGAATGATCGTATCATAAAAAGTTTCCAGATCTGAAAAAGCTGACTGCAGCACAAGTTCATCTTTACTATGTCTGGTAACAGCTGTTCTCAGATTGTCCGGGACAAGATATTTAGGAACTGCCCCATAATAAGACAGTGCATGTACTGTGCCGGTAATAAAATGTGGAAGTTTTTCATCAGGAAAGATCTCTGCATAAACAAGACTGCTAAAACCAAGTGTAGTTGTAAAAATGTGAACTTTCTGAAGTTCGCCAGTTGTTGTGTCCAATAGCAGTTCCGGCTGGTCGCCTACCCAGTCAATATACATCTTTTCACCAGGGATCCGTTCCACAGGCATAGATGTTTTTGAAGTACCATAAGTATCTACCATAAAGTCACGATACAGCTTATAAAACTGAGCGAGCTGATAACCGTTAGGATGCTCTTTTTTATAATCAATCCATAGAAAACTCAAGTCAACATGTTTTCCCATTTGGATCATCTGCTCATGTATTTTTTCAAAATCAGGCAGTGGAATATCCTTATGTCGAAGGTTTTCTTTTGGATAGATGAGATCAACCACCTTTGAGGCTGGCATTTGCCGAAGATCATCCAATGATAAGCCTGAATCCTTGTAGCGGTTCATGATTAATGCAATCCCGCTCCGTCCGATCCGGTAACGTTTTTGTACAGAGTCATAACTGACTTTACTGAGCCGAAGTTCTATGACTCCAAGAATAGTATTGTAGTCGTGCATAATAGTTCCTCCTTTGCACTGTGATGAATAATAGTTACATCACAATAATAAAGGAAAAACGTACCGCTTTGAGCAGAAAACGCGTACCGCTAAATCAGAATGAATGTACCGCCGATTTCAGAATAGGCGTACCGTTCGAGCAGAATTTGCAGTACAGACCTTTCACCTGATCAATATACTGCCGGAGTACCAGTTCCCTGCTCATAAAATTCACCAATGACACTTCCATTCCAGCAAGTTCAATATTTGCCGGAAGTAAATCAATCCCCTCTTCGTGGCGAAGAATACCCAGAGAATCGTCAAATGTTTCCTCATTTACAATTTTCATAAGAATTGTAGCCAGTGTTACATTCAACTCATCCGGATTGTGATAGCCAAGACTTGCCGTCATACTTCCCTGCGGATCATTGTCTACTACTAAAACACGCTTTCCCTCTCTGGCTAGTCCCACTGCCAGATTTACACAACTAGTGGTTTTACCCACTCCGCCTTTCTGTGAACATAAAGCCAGTACCTTGCAGCCATTACTTACTGTTTCTTTCATTGTCTTTTTCCTCCCACAAATATTTTGATCCCTTCAGCATCCACAGCATTGCATCTAAAAATGCAAGAAATCTTTCCGTCATGCTTTCCATCCCCTGCTCCGATAAGGCAGGGCTGTCCTTTTTTATGTCTTTGGACACTTCTTCAAGGACGGTGTACATTTCACGAGCCTCTGATCTGAGAATTTCCAGATTCTCCCGTTTTCCCACCACACAAACATGGTTATAGATACAGGAGCGGACAATATAATCCTGCTTTTTCATGCCACTTGCCTTTATCCTTTCATTGATGACCTGCTGTTCATAAGGTGTAACCCGGAATGCAATTGTCGGTTTATTGTGTTTCCCATGTCTGTCACTTGCCATTTCAAAGTACCTCCATTTTTGAATTATCATATTTTTTCAAAGATTTTCTAACCATTGACACCATCCCCTTCTAATTCACTGTTATTCTTATACTTTTTATCAAGAAGCCCTGCCAATTTGCTCTGGGTTGAAGGATACAGATGGGAATAGGTATTTAATGTTGTTTCTACCTTTTCATGTCCCAGACGTTCTGCGATCTCCAACGGAGCAACTCCCATATCCACCAGCATACTGGCATGGGAATGCCGAAGATCGTGCAAGCGAATTCTTTTTACTCCCGATTTTTCAATTCCGTTGACCATACAATGTTCCATATATGATTTTGTAAAACGAAACAGCCTTTCGTGCTTCATAATTCCGTACAGATGACTGCAGTATTCTTGAAATTCCTCAAC
>JAXJSH010000086.1:0-1976 GCA_036310185.1 Lachnospiraceae bacterium
ATTCAGGGATTTATCAGCAGTACCGCCAGTGTGTCTGAAAATGCATCTGAAGAGACGGATGTTTCTGAATCAGTAGAAGGAGATACTGCATCAGAAGCGGCTCCGGCTATCACACTTTCTGATTCGAACCTTACTGTTGAGGCTGTTGGAAGTTATAGTGGTAATTTCCTGGAAGATGGAAGTGATGAGCCCACTGCCAATGTAGCAGCTATGTTGGTTACGAATAATTCAGAACGTATGCTTCAGATTGCAGATATTACATTCCAGGTAAATGATACCGAGACTGCCAGCTTCAGAGTGACAAATCTTCCGGCAGGAACCACGGTATTGGTTCTGGAATCGAACAAACGTGAATTCAAAGAGGAAGATTCTTATACATATGGTGAGACTGCCAGTGGTTATATGGATCAGCCTACTCTGGAAGAAGATAAGTTTGAACTGGTTACTGAAGAAGGAAAAATTACTTTGAAGAATAACACAGATCAGGCTTATGAGAAAGTATATGTATACTATAAATATGTTCAGCTGGGTGGTGCTTATCTGGGCGGAATTACCTATCGTACACCTTTTGAAAATGTACCGGCTGGAGGAGAAATAGAAGCAGTAGCCGGACACTTCAATCCGGACAGCAGTCAGATTATGGCTGTACAGATTCTGGAATAGTAATACAGCTACAGTATGAAAAGGAGTTTATTGTAAATGGAGCAACAAAATGTACCTATGCAGCCGCAGGTGCGCAGATATCTATATCAAAAGGCAGCACAGAACCGAACACCGGTCAGCGGTACTTTCGAACTGACTCCGCGCTGTAATATGAATTGCCGTATGTGTTATATCCGTATGTCGGAGCAAGAAATGCGTTTACGGGGACGGGAATATACGGCAGATGAATGGATTCGTATGGGTCAGATTTGCGCGGAACGGGGAATGCTGTTTTTATTACTTACCGGCGGAGAACCTTTTCTCAGAAAGGATTTTCGTAAAATCTATGCGGAATTGAAAAAGCTGGGACTTTTGATTTCTATTAATACCAATGGAACTCTGATTGACCGGGAAATGGTAGAATGGCTGAAAAAAGATCCGCCTATGAAAGTGAATATCACTCTTTACGGTGGTGGAAATGAGACTTATAAAAAGTTATGCGGTCATCCGACGGGATATGATGCTGCGACCAATGCAATAGATATGTTAAAGGAAGCAGGCATCTTTGTGAATATTAATGCCAGCTTTACCCGTTATAATCTTGAGGATATGGAAGAAATATATGCATTCGCAAAAAGCAGAGGAATTCAGGTGAATGCAGCCACGTATATGTTTCCGCCAGTACGCAGCGCCCGGGAGGGGGTTCCGAATGAAGAGGTGCGATTTACACCGGAAGAGGCAGGAAAAGCCAGAGCCAGAGCTGAAATCTGCAGTATGGATAGAGACATGCTTCTAAAACGACTGAAATCTCTTCATGAGGGACGGAGTGAGTTTATGCAGGATGAAGAAGAGTGTGAACGTACTCCCGACGAAAAGATGGGCTGTATGGCAGGGCGTTCTTCCTTTTGGATTACCTGGGACGGTCGTATGACTCCCTGTGGTATGATGAATGAGCCGGTCACCCGTCCTTTTGAAGAGGAATTTGATTTGTCCTGGAAAAAAATCACGGAGCAGACCGATGAGATTCTTCTCCCCCCGGAGTGCCGGGAATGTAAAAAGAGGTTTGCCTGCATGATTTGCGGGGCTTTGGCTGTTGCGGAAGGCCATGGATGTAGCTATAAAAAACCGGAATATTTGTGTCGGCAAACCGAGGTATTTCTGGAAGAAATGGAAAAAGAGTATCAGAAAATGTTAACAGAATCAGAGTAAAAGCAGGGGGACTACTTTGAAAATAGAGTTGGAAAATAGGATTCTATTAGAACTTCTCCGTTCCTTTATGGACGGAGAAGTTTTAGATTTAACAGAAAAAAATATTTCGTGGGAACGGATATATC